>JANLXP010000593.1:0-5411 GCA_031365165.1 Alphaproteobacteria bacterium | reverse complement strand
CGAGCCCTTTTCCGAAGCCAATTCGCACGACGCCGAATAAGCCGCCCGCCGTAACGCCTTGAACCAACGCTCGATCAGCGCGATGGACTCCGCACTGCCATAGCGCGCTTGGCACATGATCAGTGCATCCGCCAAACCCGTGACGCCGAGCCCGATCCGGCGCTTCGCCTTCGCCTCCCGCTCCTGTTGGGGCAGCGGATAGTTCGAAACGTCGATCACATTGTCGAGGAACCGCACGGCGACCCGCGTCAGCCGGTCGAGTTCGACTTCGTCAAGCTTCGCCTCCGCCGTGAACGGCGACTTGATCAGCTTCGTTAGATTGATCGAACCCAGAAGGCACGCGCCATACGGCGGCAACGGTTGCTCGCCGCACGGGTTCGTCGCCGAAATCGTCTCGGCATACCAAAGATTGTTCCGCTGATTGATGCGGTCGATGAAGACGACGCCTGGCTCGGCATACGCATAAGTCGACGCCATGATGCGGTCCCAAAGCCCGCGCGCCGACACCGTGCGATAAACCTTTTTGTCGAACACCAAGTCCCACGGCTGATCGCGCTCGACCGCCGTCATGAACGCATCGGTGACAAGGACGGAGAGGTTGAAGTTGCGCAGCCGCTCCCTGTCGCGCTTGGCCTCGATGAACGCTTCGATGTCCGGATGGTCGCAACGCAACGTCGCCATCATCGCGCCGCGCCGCGAGCCGGCGGACATGATCGTGCGGCACATGGCGTCCCACACATCCATGAACGAGACCGGCCCCGACGCATCCGCACCCACGCCCTTCACCGCGGCACCCGCAGGGCGAATGGTCGAGAAGTCGTGCCCGATGCCGCCGCCTTGCTGCATGGTCAGCGCCGCTTCGCGCAGATTGTCGAAAATTCCCGTCATGTCGTCGCCGATCGCGCCCATGACGAAGCAATTGAAAAGCGTGACCGTCCGCCCGGAACCCGCGCCAGCGATCACCCGCCCAGCAGGCAAGAAGCGAAAGTCGGCCAGCGCCTTTTGAAACTCACCCGTCCAGAACGCCCGGTTCTCCGGCCGCTCTGCCAGCGCCACGGCGCCCGCAACCCGCGCCCAAGTCTCCTCGATCGACGCATCCGCGTGCACAACACCCGGCCCCTGAAGCCGGTACTTCAGCTGCCAAATCTGCTCAGAAATCGGGGCAAGCTTCGCCATCGCGCAGGCACGTTCCTGTCAGGTCCGGGGACCACAAAATATAGCGCAAACCCCGCCCGAAAGCAAGATTTCGTTCTTGTTACGTTCGACAGGGCCGAGCGCCGGTGCTATTCACCAAACCCGGCGCCCAGAACCGGCGCCGAAAGAGCAACACGAAGGTCTCGAAGGTTCACGAAGATCGCGAAGACATTTGGGATGTGAGGATGATTGAGCATCTTGCCACCCGCCTGCCGGATGAAATTGAGCACCTGGCGACGATCGTTGTCGACGCTGGATTCAAAATTCACAAGGCACTCGGACCGGGTTTATTGGAGTCCGTCTACGAACATTGCCTAGCCCATGAATTGACAAAACGGGATCTGAAGGTCGAACGGCAAGTGGCCCAACCGATCGTCTACGACGGCGTGACACTGGAGGTCGGCTATCGCATTGACCTGCTGATCAACCGTTCGGTCATCATTGAAGTGAAATCGGTTGAGGCAACCACGCCCACTCATGCCGCCCAGCTTCTCACATACTTGCGCTTCTCAGGCTGCCGCCTAGGCTTTGTCATGAACTTTGGCACGCCCCTATTCAAGAACGGTGTGCGCCGCGTAGTCACCTAATTCTTTTGGCGCGAAGCGCCACCTGAACGAACAGGTTGGCGCAATTCTATTCGCGCCCCAGCGTCTTCGTGGACTTCGTGCAACCTTCGAGATCTTAGTGTTGATCTTTCGGCATCCGCGCGCGATCGCCAGGTGGATTGATCTCCCATCAACTTCACCTCCAACTCCGCAATCCGCGCCTTAAGCGCCTCCACAGTCGGCTCGATCTGTTCCACCGTGTAGCGCGGCGTGATGTGTTGCGAGCAGTTCCAATCGAACGCTTCGACGTCCACTAGAAGCGCGCGTTCCGGCAAGGCCCTGTAGCCAGGCACGATCAGCGCCTTGGCGAGCGCGGCATCGGTTCGAAGATCAACCGCGCGAACCCGGCCCAACACCTTGAGCCGCGCGCGGTTCGGATAATCCATGAAGAAGAACGCCGCGCGATTGTCGGCAACCAAATTGCCCACGCTCATATACTGCCGATTGCCGCGAAAGTCGGCGAAGCCGAACGTACGCTCCGACAACACTTTCACGAAGCCTTCGGGCCCGCCGCGATGCTGCATATAGGGCCAGCCTTCATTCCCAACTGTCGCCATGTAGAAACTATCGCGCATGGCAATGAAGGCAGCCTCTTGCTCGCCCAGCCGATCCGGCTCAGACGCGACGTCGTGCCGTGCAAGCGCTGCGCGGCTGCCGTTCGCCTCCTGCGCCGCCTTGACGGCGGGCGAAGACAAAACGCTCAGAAAGTGGGAAGTCATGTGTGTCTCCTTCAGGCGCGCGCGAGCAAGTCGACGCCGCCTTGGATCATTGCCTTGAGTTCGCGCTTGCCGATTCCGGCGCGCGCGCGAACCGCCAAGCTGAACAAAAGGCTGGCCCCGATCTGCCCAAGGATTACGGGCTCGGCCGAGGCTTTGATCTCGCGTTTGCGCTGCGCCAGTTCGAACCGCGCCCGAAGTGCTGCGTCCGTGCCGTCGATCACTGACTTCAGCATCTTGCGGATCTCTTCGTCATGCGCCGCTTCTGCCGGCAGCGTGCAAATCGCAAGACACCCGCGCGGCGCTTTGCCGGAGAGATAAAGCTGCATCGCGCCTTCATAGAACGCGGCCAACTCTTCCCGCAGCGGCTTCGCCCCGGTCAGCACGGCTTCCGCCGCGGCCCCGAGTCGCTCGACGAAATGTTCGACCGAAGCCAAATAGAGATCGCGCTTTGACCCGAAGGCCGCGGCAAGGCTCGGCCGCGCCACGCCGGTCTTGGCCGTCAGATCGTCCAGCGAAACGCCAGCAAACCCGTTCGTCCAAAACGCTTCAATCGCAGCCCCACGCACGGCCGACTCATCGAAAGCCCGCGGGCGGCCACGGGGTCTCTGCTCATTTTCATGCGGCATCGCAAATTAATCCTTGACCGTGAATCCGGTCGCCTATATCTATGCGCCGTCGCATAAAAATCAAGGAGAACCGAAATGGATCTGTATTTCGCACCGCTGTCTTGCTCACTGGCGAGCCGCATCGCCCTTTATGAAGCGGGCATTCCAGCGAACTTCCATCAAGTCACGCTGATGACGAAGACGCTCGCCGATGGCCGCGACTACCTCGCGATCAACCCGAAGGGCCAGGTCCCGGCGTTGCGCCTCGACGACGGCGAAATCCTGACCGAGGGCCCGGCCGTGCTGCAGTACATCGCCGATCAAGCCCCGGCCGGCAAACTTGCGCCAGCGGCTGGCACGCCCGCGCGCTACAAATTGCAGCAGTGGCTGAACTACGTTTCGACCGAAGTGCACAAGGGACTGTTCTTCACGATGTTCAACCCCGCAAGCCCGCCCGATGCAAAGGCTTTCGCGCGCGATGTATTGCTCCCGCAGCGTTATGCGTTTTTGAGCACGCATCTCAAAGATCGCGACTTCCTGCTCGACCAGTTCTCGGTCGCCGATGCCTATCTCGTCACCACGCTGAACTGGGCGAAACCCGCAGGCGTCGACCTCGCCAAATGGCCGGTGCTCGCCGCCTACCACCAACGCCTCGCCACGCGCCCGGCGATCGCAAAAGCAATGGGTGAAGAACTCGCACTGCGCGCGGCGTAGATCCTAAGTGGCGCGGTAGCCGCCTTCGGCCAACAACCGCGCCACGGCATCTTCCGTGCGCTTCTCAAGCTCCGCCATGAACTGGGCGCGTTTCAACCCCGGCATGATCGCGGGCAGGAACTCGACGATGACTTTGCCGGGTTTGCGCAAGAACCCGCGGCGCGGCCAGAACAGGCTCGAATTGTGCGCCATCGGCACGCACGGAATGTCGAGCATCGAATAGAGCGCGGCGACGCCTGGCTTGAAGTCGGTCGGTGCGCCGATTTCGCGCCGCGTGCCTTCGGGGAAGATCACGATCGGCCGCCCTTCGCTCAGCCGTGCTTTCGCGTCTGCAATCATGGAGCGGATCGCGCTCGGCCCCGACGCGCGGTCGATAACGATCATCTTCGTCTTGCGTGCGTACCAACCGTAACCCGGAATCTGCAGCAGCTGGCGCTTCATCACGGTCGCCGGGTGATGCACAAGCACGTGCATCGCCATCGTCTCCCACATCGACAGATGCTTGCTCGCAAGCATGTAGGGGCCGGACGGCAGGTTCTCGCGGCCCCGAACCTCGTAGTCGAGCCCCACGATCCACTTGAGCCCCCACAGACTGACCCGCGCCCAAATCTCCTGCCCATTGAGCGCAACCTTGCGGTCCATCAACAGCGCCGGGATGTAGGCGAGATTGATCAGCGTCGACCACGTCCAGAAGAAGGCTTGGAAGAGAAACGAGCGGAGGGCGAGCAACGTGCGTCTCGAGGGCAGTTTTGATCCGGCTGAGTTGTGCGCGATCTAAAGCCGCTCACGCAAGGCTGTTAGGTCGGCGTGCCCACAAGCTGCGCGTTTCCGCCGGGCGCCCGCTCAATCGTGGCCGGGCCGGGCAGGGCCGCAGGCTGGCTCCACAACCGGGTCGCAGCCGCCACCCGAACCGTCGAGCCCAAGAACTTCACGTATTCCCAGGCCAGCACGCCGGTCGTTGCCGGATCGCGCCACCAGTCTTCAAGCCGAACGCCGTCCGGGAACACGGGGTAGGGAATGAACTCCGTGTGCGGCGAGGCGGCGCGAACCTCCATCAAACTGCGCGGCATGTGATAGCTCGCCGTGACGAGGATGACGGAGCGATAATTGTGTTCGGCGACCCATGACGCCGTCTCTTCCGCGTTGCCGATCGTGCTCTCAGCACTGCGGCCAAGGTCGACGCAGCAGGCCGCGTGCGGCGACACTTGCCCGCCGACCGCCACGAACAACTCTTCGCGCGTCGTCTCGGAGTGCACACCTGAAATCAAAAGCCGCGTTCCCTTGCCCTGGTCGAGCAGCGAAAGACCTGCCGCCAGACGGCCTTCGCCGCCGGTGAGCGCAACGATCGCGTCAGCGGTCCCGGGATCGGCCGAGGTGCGCGCAAGCGACCAAACGAAGATTGGAAACCCAAGCGCCGCGAGCACGAAAGCAAGCGCGGCGACGCGAAACGCGAAGCCGATCATTGCCCGTTCTCCATGACGCCAATGCTGCGCAAGTAACTCGCTCCAGGGACACCGTCAGCGGCCCGAAAGCAAAGCCTCGACCGCCGAAGTTAGGGAAGCATAAACCCGTAC
>JANLXP010000585.1:0-2927 GCA_031365165.1 Alphaproteobacteria bacterium | reverse complement strand
CGCTGACGCCGATCTCTATTTCGAGATCGGTAAGTTCATGAACTACAGCCTGCCGCCCGAAACGCAGACAAAACTCGACGAAGCCCACACCCTCTCGGCAACCGTCGTACGCAACACGTGGGAATTCGGTGAAGGCTTCGCGACCGGTGAAGGCGACACGAACGCCGGCATCGCAGGCGCGGTCTCCTCGGACCTGACCGTCGTTGGCGACGTGCGCGACATCGCGGCCGAAGGCGGCAAGATGATCGCGGGTGCGGAGTACAATGAACTCGTGCTTGGCCTCTCCGTCGTCGGCCTGGGCGTGACCGCGGCGACGATCGCGACCGGCGGCGGCGGCATCGTCGTCAAAGCCGGCGTCTCGCTATTCAAGGCTGCAAAGCGAACCGGCAAAATGACGAAGGAATTCGCCGAAGCCCTCACCCGGCTCACCAGCGATGCTGTGAACATGCCACTGCTGCGCCAAACTTTGCGCTCGACCGACCTCACCGACCTCGCCAAGACGCAACGCGTCTTCTCTGATTACGGCCGCAACGTGCGTGCGGCAAAGCTTCTGCCCGTCTTGAGCCGCATGAACGAAATCAACAATGCCGTGGGCCCCGCCGAAACAATCCGCTTGTTGAAGTTCGTGAAGACCGGCGAGCATCTCGACGACGTGGGCGACATGACGAAGCGCTTCGGCATCAAATCCCGCGGCATCATGGAGTTGACAGGCAAGACCGCGCTGCGCTCGTTCAAGACCGGGTTCAAGCTCATCGATTGGGTGTGGGAGTCGCTCTGGGGCTTCGTCACTTGGATCGCGGGCCTGCTGGCACTGCTCGCCACGCGCGGTATGCGCTTCTTAACCCGCCGCGCACGCGCCTGACGCCAAAAGAAAAACCCCCACTTGTCGGCGAGGGCTAAGTTTCACGCTATCGCGACGGCTCTACGGTGACCAAAAATGCCAGTTCAGACGCGCCGTCACAGCATGCAACTGCGCATCAACATCCGTCCTGATCGTCCCGCCTGTTGTCGGCGTGGCGACGTGATCCTGATTGCCGAGATCGACGTAATCGTATTCGACGGCGAGCGAAACGTCGTTTGAGAGCATGTGTTCGAAACCGGCACCAGCCATCCAGCCGGTGTGCGTTTCGTCGGTGGCCGTCGCGCCGAGTGGCGCAACCGTATCGAGGTCGCTAGTCTGAACATTCGCGCCCGCGTAGCCGCCTTTGAGATAGATAAGAGACCGTTGATTCCAAATCCAGCCGGCACGCAATGCGGCGATGCCTAGCCACTCGGCTTCGACCGTGTAGCGGTCGTCGGCGAATACGGCGGCCTCATCAAGCTTGAGTGCCGATCCCGACAACTCAACGCCAACGACCCAACTCGAGAATTCGAAGTTGTAGCCCAGCTGCGCACCGCCGAGGACGCCTGATGGACTCACAGTCGATGAAGCAGGAAGGGACCAAAAGCCAGTCCCCCCAGTGCTTGAGACGGTGTCGGTATTTACGTCGCCCCAGATTCCACCGACGTGTCCGCCGAAATAGAGGCCGCCGAAACCCGCGCTCGCGGGCGCGGCGAAAGCTGCCACAGCAAATATAGAAGCCAAGAGTGCGTGCTTGGTCATGAGCTTACCCCACTGTTTTGTTCTTCGCTCCGACGCCGCCTTTTGGCTTGTACGCCGAATCGTGATGCGACGACGCTAGTGACCAAGCCGAAGCGTCAACACCAAAGAGAGCGCGAGCGCGCACCCACACCACAACTTCTCAACGGCGAATCAGTTGAATCGTATGATTTCGCTCACACGCAAGCGAGAACTGCACGAAATCCACCAAGTGAAAACGCGCGGAAATGCGGACTAGTGAACCAACTCGACGGCGAGCGCTGTCGCTTCGCCGCCGCCAATGCAGAGTGAGGCGATGCCGCGTTTCAGCCCGCGCCGCTCCAACGCATTGATGAGTGTCACCACGATCCGCGCGCCCGAAGCGCCGATCGGATGTCCCAACGCACACGCCCCGCCGTTCACGTTGACGACATCGTGCGCGAGCGAGAGGTCGCGCAACGCGATCATCGCAACAACGGCAAACGCCTCGTTGATCTCGTAAAGGTCTACGTCGCCTTTCTTCCAGCCGGCACGTTCGAGCACGCGTTCGATAGCCTTCACCGGCGCCGTCGTGAACCAGCGCGGCTCGCCCGCGTTGCTTGCCTGCGCCACAATCCGCGCGATCGGCTTGAAGCCTCGCTTCGCCACGACATCGCCGCGCGCCAGCACCAACGCCGCCGCACCGTCCGAAATCGACGACGAATTCGCAGCCGTTACCGTGCCGTCTTTCGCGAACGCCGGTTTCAGCGTCGCGATCTTCGCGGCGTCGGCCTTGCGCGGCTGCTCGTCTGTCGAAACCGCGACATCGCCGCTTCTGCTGCGCACCGCGACGGCAACGATTTCCTTCTCGAAGCTGCCGTCCGTCTGAGCCCTCTGCGCACGACCGAGCGACTCGATGGCGAAAGCGTCCTGCTCCGCGCGCGTGAATTGATAATGCCGCGCCGCATCTTCCGCATACGTGCCCATCAGCCGGCCCTCGTACGCATCTTCAAGCCCGTCGAGGAACATGTGGTCTTTGATCTCGCCGTGGCCGAGCCGGAATCCGCCCCGCGCCTTCGGCAGCAGATAGGGCGCGTTCGTCATCGACTCCATGCCGCCCGCAACGATTACGCTGCCGCCACCGTCGCGCAGCTGATCGGCGGCCAGCATCATCGCCTTCATGCCTGAGCCGCACACTTTGTTGACCGTCGTGCACGGCACCGTATTCGGCAGCCCGCCATGAATGGACGCCTGCCGCGCCGGCGCTTGGCCGACGCCTGCAGGCAGCACGCAGCCCATATAGGCCTCATCGACCTCTTCGGGTTTCACGCCCGCGCGCGCCACGGCTGCACGGATCGCCGCCGCGCCA
>JANLXP010000244.1:0-5228 GCA_031365165.1 Alphaproteobacteria bacterium | reverse complement strand
CGATAGCTTATGACGCGCGACGTAAGAAACTCTGAAACAGACACAACGTCATTTTGATTTCCACCGAGTACCAGAACACGGTCTTGTCGGATAGCCGAGCCGATATAGAACCCAACGTGTCCCTGCCAACTCACTGGCGGTCGGCTCAGCACCACCACTGCGCCAAGAATGGGGCTTCGCACCTCACTGCCCCACTCGAGGTATGAGCGGGCATTTGCTTTGTGCGAGCCTTGCACACCGGCCTGCGCTAACATCGCGCCGACAAATGCTGCGCACCACGGCACTTCATCCGAGCCAGACGCAACGCCCGTCAATCCGGCGCGCTTCCAAAACTCGCTAATTCGTGGATTACTTGCTGGTCCTGGTATCTCGCGCACGCCAACTTCGTCGCGAGCACAGGAAAGCCATTGCGGTTCCATGTTCCGCCTCCATCATGCTGCTAGAGTGAATTAGCGACGCGAGCGCCGCGCCCGCTTGCAAGCGGTGCTTAGTGAATGCAACCCATGTAAACGGTCGCAAACTGCTTCCGAGCGGCAGTCGCTACTTGCGGCGTGCAGTGTTCGCTGATCAACAATCCAAGCGCCTCTACCTCGCCGAACTCGGCGGGTGGCTTGACGGGAGTCGAACCCGCCATCGAGTACCGAAGTGTTGCCCACAATTCGAACTCAAGGGGAAACTTCTCTTCCGGGTCGTACCCAGAGTTTTCACCTGCGGGCACCAATTTCTGGAGCAAGCCCATGCTGCACCGAAGCATCGTCGCGGCCATGTGCGCGCACATGTCGGCAAGCTGAATGCCTAACACGGCGCGGGAATCGCATTTCGGTCGTATCTCAAGTGCTTTGGTTGCGATCCGCCCGGATCCGAATGAGATTCCTTCATCGAAGTGCACGACAACTTTTTGGTTTCCAAGATCTCCGCGGTCGCACATATTCGCCAGCAGCGTGAGAGCTTGCTTCCCGATGATGTCGCGCTCTTTGATATCACTTACGACTATTGCCAATCCGCACTGGCGATCAAACATAACGCGCTGCAGGCCCGATCGAAGCTTCGTGCTTGCATCGTTCCCTGCTTTGGATTGCGAGCTCTTGTACTCGTGGGTTCCGGGAGTGTAACCGGCCGAGCGAAGTTCCGCCCTCACCGCATCTGACACGTCGTCGAAAGCGACGACTAGTGCAGTAAGAATGAAACCACCTTCATCACTTATGCTCTCATCGACAAAGACGAGGCAATCCGGTGTTCTTGGTTCAAGATTCTTGCCAGCGGACATTCAACGACAAAACACGCCGCGATTTCAGCAGTCAACATCGTATTTTGTGTTCGCTACGGCGGATCGCCGCCCCAACCGCCGCCGCCACCTCCTCCGCTGCCGCCGCCGGTGCCGGTGTCTTGCAGCGTGTAGGTGAAGGTATCGAGTGTTGCGCCGGCGTCGCTGAGGTTCGTGAGTGTCGCGGTGCCCAGCCAGATCGTGTTGTCGTCGGCGTTCGTGAAGATGAACTGCAGCGTTTGGTTGTTCGCGACGGTGACGTCGATCGTGGTGGCGGATGTGCCTTCGACGACAGCTAAGCCGTCGACGTAAGCGTGAACAACCTTCAGGTCCGACATGTCGGCGGTGAGCGTGAGGCGCAATGTGATCGCGCCCGCGATGCCGGCGATGGCGACCACGTTCGTCGCGGCGGAGGCGGTGACGCCTGCGTCGGCGATGTCGGTGAAGTCGATCGCGTCCGGCGTCGCATCCGGCCCGCCGCCGACACCGAAGCCCAAGAGGTGCGTGAGTTTGAGCATTGATCAGTTGTCCGTGTTTGCGTTGGTGGTGAAGTAGAGCGCCACGCCGTGCAGCCGTGCGTCGACGGCGAGTGTGTCGGCGGCGTCGCCGGCCGCGCGCATGATTTGGAATGTCGCGACGTCGTGCTCGGCCGGGGGACCGGCGAGCGTGAAGGCTGCTGTTTCGGCTGAGCGATAGAGTTGATCGGCGGTCCCGCCGCTGTCGGTGACGAGCACGCCGGTGCCGAAGACGGCGTCGAGCGGATCGTTGTCGGAGTAGGCGCGGCCTTGGATCGCCCAGACGACGTTGAAGTTCGAAGCGGTCGCGCCATGCGACCAGACGAAGACGGCGGAGAGTGTGCCCTCGTTCCAGCCCTTGGGCATCTGTACGCTGACTTGCGCGAACTCCCCCGTCGCCGCGTCGAAGTCGAGCGTCTTGATCATCACCTTGTTCGTCGCGGTCTCGGTGCTGCCTGGCGCCGGGCCGTTCGTCGCGCGCGGGATCATGGCGCCGGCGGGCACCCAGAGTGTGTGCTTGCCGATGCCGAGTTCGGAGATCAGCGGTTTGTGCAGCGTGCCGTCGGCGAGTTTGCGGGCGACGATTTCGTAATCGGCGGGGAGTGCCGGCGTCGTGTCGGTCGCGGCGGTGATGGCGGTCGAGAGGAAGTTGTCGACGCGCACCTTGTTCGAGGCGTTGCTCTCGGACGCGTCGACGAAGGCCACGAAATCGTTCAGCGCGCCGCCGGTGCTGTCCGTCGTGAGCAGGTTCAGGTCGATCGCGCCGCCCACGCCCAGCGTTGCGCGCGCGGTCGCGGCATCCGCATCGTCGAGCAGCGTGCCGATGAAGGAGGAGACGGTCTGCAGCGAGAGGTTGACGGGTTGCTTCAGGTCGAAGCCGTCGCCGGTGGCGTTGACGGCGAGCAGCTGATTGGCGACGGCTGTGCGCGGTTCGGGGAGTGCGGGGTCGGCGAGTGTTGTGCCCACGGGCAGCCGCGGCGTGCGGGCGATGAGTTCGCGCAGGGTTTGGATTTCGGCGGCGAGCTTGTCCAGTTGATGCTCGATGTTCTCGGCCGCGAAAGTGCCGGAGGCGATGAGGTCGAGATCCTGCGTCAACGGCATGTCGCGCACGATGACGATGGTTTGGCCTGACGCCGGCGCGTTTCCGAAGACGACGTTGCCGGTCGCGGGGTACGTCACGATGTCGATCGTGTAGTCGGCGTTCAGGGTTTGCAGTGAGTCCACGAGCGTCGCGTTGTTGCGCAGGTAAACCTTCAGGTTCGCCGGCGCCCAAATCTTGAACGCAAACGGAAACGTCGTGGTCGCGCCGTTCGCAGCAAGCGAAACGCGCGCAGCCGTGGTGGACAGCGTCATGGGGGTCTCCGGTGAGATGGGCGGTTACGTGAGCGAGAACACTCGCCCGCGAGGCGAGCTGTCTTGTTGCCTGGGAGCGCCGGCATCCTGCCGGCTCTTTGCCGTTATTTCGCCATCTGGCATCTGCAAGCTTCTTGAATGGCGAAGGAGTGGCACTCGCGCGGTTACATTCCGCACTGGGAACGGGGAGAGATCGTCCAATCGATCACTTTTCGTCTCGCCAACAGTCTTCCGCGAGAGGTGCTGGAACGCTGGGAGGACGAGCTGGCCAGCCTTCCAAGGGAAAAGGCCGAGGTTCGTCGCCGCGCGCGCATCGAAGCGGCCCTTGATCGCGGCGATGGCGAGGCGCTGCTCCTAGGCGAAGTAGCCGAACTCATCGAGGACGCGTTCCTTTATTTCGATGGCGAGCGTTATCGCGCTCACGCTTGGGTGATTATGCCCAACCACGTGCATGTTTTGATCACACCAGCGACGAGTCAGACGTTGTCCGCCATTGCTCACAGCTGGAAGTCGTTCACCGCTAAGAAAGCCAATCTGCTTCTCAAGCGTAGCGGCGCCTTCTGGTCGCGCGAATATTTCGATCGCGCCATTCGAGATGAAGCGCATTACGCCAATGCGCTCGCGTACGTCGCACTGAACCCCGTGAAGGCTGGTCTCTGCACCGCTGCGGAGGATTGGCGCTTCTCTAGCGCTTGGCGAGGCCGAAAGAGCCGGCAGGATGCCGGCGCTCCCAGGCAAGAGTAGCGCATTGCTAGTCGGCGATGCCGGTGATGGTTATGGCGAAGGTTCGCTCGATGGCGTGGGCAATTGCTTCGCCGTTCGCGGTTCGGTCGAAGGTGTTGGTGCGGTGGGTGCGGTCGGTGGGGGTGAGGTCGGCGGCGGCGCGTAGGTGTTGCAGGGCGTCGGTTGGGGTGAAGCCGGCGTTTGTTGCGGCGGTGAGTGTGTGGGCTTCGGCGATGAGGCTCTTGGGCAGTTTTGCGACGAGTCCTTTCGCTTCGAGGGCGACGATGCGTTCGGCGGCGCGCAACGCGCGTTCTGCGTCACCGGATTTCATGTCGGCGGCGATGGTGTCGTCGGCGGTGTCGGCGAGGTCCTCCCCGCGTGCGCGCTTTTCGCGGACGGCGGCGGCGGCCGCGTTGCGTTGCGCCACGACTTTCGCTGCGGCTTTGCTTTGGCGGCGAAGTGTTCGTGTGGCCTTCGGTCCGATCGTCTCGGCTTGGGCGAGCCAGGCGGTGAGGCCTGCTTCGTCGCCCTCCCCGCGCGCGGCGGCGTCGATCGCGTTCGCGGCGTCGGCGTGAGCGCTCATCGCTTCGACGTTCGTGTTGTTCGCGTGGGTTGCCTCGGCTTGATCGATTGCGGCGGCGGCTTGCTTGCCCAGCATGCGCAGTGTCGCGCGATCGAGGCCGAAGGTTGCAGCGGCCGGACCTTCGCGCGTCTTGATCAGATCAACCGCGTGCGCCGGGTCGCGCTCGATCAGCGCGCCAAGTGCTGCTTCCGGGATTTCGGCGAGGCGCGCGCGGAAGGCAGCCTCGATCTTCGCCGGCAGCTTCTGTCCGTCGATCGCTTCGCGCGCGGCGTTCGTGTGGGCTTCGAAGTTTTCGGGCGCGGCGCGCGTCGCTTCGATCAGCGTGTCCAGCGTCTTGCCGGTTTGCACGACGCGGCCGCGGGCACGCGCCATCGCTTCGAGGCTGAGCGCCTGACCGCGCACGTCTCGCGCCAACGCTGCGAAGTCGTCGCCCTTCAGCGCGCCGGGCGAGGCCTTGTAGGCTTTCAACGCTGCGTCGGCTCGCGCGACGAGCCCCGCGCTTTCTTGCCCGTCCTCCGCGAACATCTTCAGCATCTGCGTGCGCGCGCGGGCGCGTTCGTGCGCGAGGGCCAAGCGCGCGTCGCGTTCGTTGCGCCGGCGCAGTGCGTCTTCGGCGGCGGGATCGGATGCGATCGTCCGGCCCGGCGACGCGGGCACGCGGAAGTCAGACGGGTTCGTGTCGCGCAGCAACATGTGCGGGCGGCCTTTCGTTTGGATGAGTTGTTCGGCGGCCTCTGGCGCAGCCGCACGGCGGCTGACTCGATTTTAGGCAGGCGGTTGCCGTTGTGCT
>JANLXP010000549.1:0-2082 GCA_031365165.1 Alphaproteobacteria bacterium | reverse complement strand
CTGCATGTGCGCGATGGCGATTGGGGCGGCGCGCCTGCGGCCGCGCGGGAGTGGTACCGGCGCACGGTGCGGGCACTGCAGATCAAGGATTGGAAGCAAGCGGTCTACTGCGCCGGCGTGATGAGCCACTATGTCGTCGATCCGGTGCAGCCGTTTCATACGGCGCAGACTGAGGAAGAAAACGTCATCCATCGCGCGGTCGAGTGGAGCTTTTCGAAGAGCTTCTTCAAACTGCAGGCGATCCTGGTGAACGATCTCGGCGGCTACCCGGATGTGGCGGTGCCGAACAGCGCGGACTGGCTGGAGCAGATGGTGCGCCAGGGCGCGCGCACGTCGAACCCGCATTATGAGACGGTGATCAATCACTACGATTTCCGCGCCGGATCCAAGAATCCGGAGGCGGGGCTTGATCAAGAACTGAAAGACATCGTCGCCAAGCTAATCGGCTACGCGTCGGTGATGGTCGCGCGCATTCTCGACAAGGCGTTCGCGGAAGCCGCCGTTGCGCCACCGAAGGTCAACCTTACGGTCGACACGTTCTTTGCGGCGCTGAAGGTGCCGCTGAATGCGGTCTTGAAGACGATCGACAATGTTCAGGAACGCGCATTGGTCGCGTCGATGTATCAGGAGTTCCAGAAGACCGGGAAGCTGCGCGACACGCTGCCGGATGATGACAAGACGGTGCGCGAGCTGCACGCGGCTGAGGTGTTGAAGCAGCCGCTGTCGACGCTCGACGCGCAATGGCCGCGCGAGATCGGCACGGCGCACGGCACGGGCGCGCCGCCGCGGTCTGCCAAGCCGAAGAAAGTTGTGGCACCGAAGGCTCCGAAGCCGGCACCGAAAGCGAAACCTGCCCCGGTTGCGAAAGCGCCGCCCGCGCCGAAGGCTGCTGCCGTGCCGCAAGGTGCGCGACCGCGTCTGACCTTGGATGCACCGGTTGAGGACGCACCATCGATCGGCGCGAAGACCGCGAGCCGCCTGACTGCGGTCGGCATCAAGACTGTGAAGGATCTGCTCGACGTCTCGCCCGATGGCGCGGCGGCGCAGATCAAGGTCAAGCACATCAACGCAAGCTTGATCCGCGATTGGCAGTCACAGGCCGAGCTTGCGTGCGCGATTGCGAACCTCACGAGCGCCGGCGCGCAGCTGCTTGTGGCCGCGGGCGTACGCGATGCGGACGACCTTGCGAACGCGGAAGCCGACACGCTGATCAACCTGATCGACGAGTTCGCGCTGACCTCGGACGGTCAACGCATCTTGCGCGACGGCGCGCCGCCGAAACGTGACGAGATCGACCGCTGGATCGCGGCCGCAAAGGAAAAGGCGCGCAAGCGGGCGGCTTAGTTCCCGGCTTGCGTCTTCGCCGGCGCCGGTTGCGGCGCACCTGCGACGGTACCCGCGTCGTGAAGTGTCACGACGCCGAGCGGGAACTTGCAGACTTGACCGATGCCGCAGTCGACCGTGCCGATGGGATCGGGCTTGTTGTAGTCGTCCCATTCGTTGAGTTCGACCGAGAACGGCACGTCCGGCACGCGGATGACACCTGTCGTGCAGCGGAATTTGCCTTGGCAGGCGGCGAGTTCGGGATCTTGCGGGCCGAAGCACTTACGGTATTCGGTGCCCTCGCGGATGCAGAGCTGAAGTTCCGGATCGACCATCGGCCAATCCCAGTTCTGTCCGTTCTCCTTAAAGCGCGAGAACTCGACGTCGATGCGCACGGCACGGCGCCACACACCGGGCGTGTAGTCGGACGCCACTTCGACGCGGACGCCACCGACGGGAACCTTGTTCACGTACCGCTGATAGGCCTGCGGCCCGAAATAGACCGCCGCCGCGCCAACCGCCGCGCCAATCACGAACCAACCAAACCCGCCCTGCGCCATAGCCCTCTCCGTCTTCTTGCTTCTTAGGCGCGAACAAACCCTGCCCGCGCCCGACACTCAAGCTCTCAAGAGAAAATGGCGGCAGCGTGTCGCCGGGCAAGGGAGCGGGCGGTTATGCCACTCGCCTGGCAGATGTGGCAGTGAGGCGGTTGTGGACAGCCTCGCACTACAACACGTCATGGCCGGGCTTGACCCACGG
>JANLXP010000537.1:0-2668 GCA_031365165.1 Alphaproteobacteria bacterium | reverse complement strand
GATGCCCAGGTTCGCGCCGAAATACTGGATGCTTTTGCAGCTTGGGTGGCCAGCCTGTAACGAGTGGGCTGGTCTCAACTAGAGATTCGATACGGTCGCGATGTTTCGTTCCCTGCTTTCGGTCGGCGGCTTTACGCTCTTAAGTCGCATGACCGGCCTCCTTCGCGACATGGTCATGGCACCCATTCTTGGGCACGGCGTGCTGTCGGATGCGTTTTTCGTGGCGTTCCGGTTACCGAACCATTTCCGCACAATTTTCGCCGAGGGTGCGTACAACGCGGCGTTCGTGCCGATGTACACCGGATTGCGCGCACAAAACGAAGAGAGCGCGCATCGCTTCTCGCGCGAGATGCTGGGTTGGCAGATTGCTGTCCAGGTGGTGCTGTTGGCGGTTGCGCTCGTGGCGACGCCCTATCTCGTTGCGCTACTGGCGCCGGGATATGTGGGCAAACCCGAGCAGATGGGGATTGCGGTCAGCCTCACGCGGATCACGTTTGCCTATCTGCTGTGCATCGCGGTGGTGACGCATCTCGGCGGTATGTTGAACGCGGAGAAGAAATTTTGGGCGGCGGCGGCCGCGCCGGTCTTGCTCAACATCGTGATGGCGGGGGCGCTTAGCGTCGCATTCCTGTTTCCGAGTGCTGGCTACGCGGCTGCGTGGGGCGTGGTCGCAGGTGGCGTTGCCGAATTGCTGCTTCTCGTTTTCGCTGCTTGGTTCGCGAAGTTGCCGGTTGCACCGGCGCTTCCTTCTGTCGATCAGAACGCGCGGACGTTTTTGCGGCGGTTCGGCCCTGCGACGCTCGGCGCGGCCGGCGTGCAGCTCGCGCTCTTTGCTGACACGATTTTGGCGAGCTTTCTGGGTGCAGGATCTTACACGTCGCTCTACTACGCCGACCGGGTGAACCAGTTGCCGATGGGCGTGATTGCGATCGCGCTTGGAACTGTTCTGTTGCCGGAGATGTCGCGCAGCGCGCAAGCGGGCGACACGGCACAGACGGCGCGGACGTTCAATCGCGGCACGGAGATGGGGCTGTTGCTGACGATGCCGTGCCTCGCGGCGTTCTTTGTGTTTCCCGACGCGATTATGGAAGGTCTGTTCGCGCGTGGTGCGTTCAATGTGGAAGCGGCGCGTGCGGCGGCGTCGGTGTTGGTTGCGTATGCGGCCGGGTTGCCGGCGTTCGTCGTGCTGCGCACGGTGACGCCTTTGTTTCATTCGACGGGCGACACGCGGACGCCTGTCATTGCGACGGTGGTTGCGATGGTTTGCAATCTGGCGGTCAAGTTTGGACTCATTGTCGGTCTTGGTTATGGCGTCGAGGGTTTGGCGCTCGGCACGGCTGTCGGCGTTTGGGTGAACGTTCTGGTGCTTGGCGGGTTCGCTTGGCGGCGCGGGATGGTGCATGTCGATGCGCAACTGATCGACAATGGGTTGCGGTTTCTCGGCGGAACGTTGTTGGCGGGTCTGGTCGCCGCGTTGGTTGCGCAGCCGCTGCTGATGTCGCTCGCCGGCGTCACATTTGAGCGTTCGCTCGTGTACGTGGCGATCTTGGGTCTTTTGACGCTTGCCGCCTATGCGCTGACGGTGCTTGGCCTCGGGTGGAAGCGGTGACTCAGCTTGAGGCGATGGCGTTGACGTACGTCATCGAGGCCGCAGTCGCTGCCGCGCTTGCGCCAGCGTTCGGTCGCGCGGCTTTGATGTGTGCGCTTGCGGCTGTTGCTGGGACCACTGTCACTCATCCCGTCCTGTGGGCTGTATTCTACGATGCGCAAGCCGCGTTTGGGCCGTTGGTAACGCCGGCGCTGGAGGCGGGCGTCATTGTTGCGGAGACCCTCGCGTATCGCTTGCTGGCCACTTCGCGGTGGGATGAGGCCGCTTTGTTTTCCGTTCTTGCGAACGCGGCGTCGTGGTGGGGTGGCGAGGTTATTTACGCGCTGACGTGAAGCCTTGGCCGATCGCGAGCAAGAGAATCGGTAGTTCGATCCAAGCGTGGATCGCGGCGGCAACACCGTAAGCGGCGCGCGCGTCGGTGTAGCTGACCGCATAAACTCCGAATGCAACGGCGGCGATGGCTGCAACGCCTGCTGCGAATACGGGCCAGGTCGGCCACGGGACGAGCGTTTGCGCCGCTGTGCCTTGTTTGGCGCGCAAGAGCTGCGGCAGCAGGACGATGACAGCGACGTTGTGCATCGACTGGGCCACGACGGCTGCCGAAAACAAGTTCAGATCCAACGACTCCGGCGGCAGGAACGAGAGCAGCGGCTTGTCGCCGGCACCGAACATTGAGGTCCACTGCAACTCGGCGACCTGGAACAAGAGGTTTGCGAGGCCATGGAACATGCCCGTTGCGACCAAGGCCGGGAGGACGAAGAACGGGATCGCGAGCAGCGTGAGCCAACGGCGGCGTTCTTCGCCCTCGGTGATTTCGGCGACGAAGCCGAGCGGCGTGAGGTTGTGCAGCCAAGCCCAGATTAGGAACGTGGGGACGGGTGCGAAGACTGCGCCGAGAGCGAAGGCTGTGCCGATGACGGCGCCGAGCGGTTTGTTGTGGCGCATAAGCGCGGTTGCAGTCAGTGCCAAGGCGGCGCCGAGGCCGAGCTCGATCCAAAGGAAGGCATCGCCCATGAGGATGTGCATGCCATTGGCGATTCTGGCGGTGGCTATCAGCGT
>JANLXP010000489.1:0-1939 GCA_031365165.1 Alphaproteobacteria bacterium | reverse complement strand
GAATGCTCGACCCAGACCGACCTCGCGAAAAACACCCACAGATGAACTTTGGCTTCCTGCAATGCTAAACCGGACAGCCGTGGGCTTGACCCGGCCATGACGAGTTATTTTTGCGACGATGATTTCGCGACTACGACGGCTTGCAGTAGACGCAGATTTTGTTGCCGGTTGGATCGCGCATGTAGGCGCCGAAGAAGGTCGTCGAATCTGCGGGCCTTGGGCCTGGGGCGCCTTCGTCGGTGCCGCCGTGGGTTAGGGCTGCTTTGTGGGCGGCTTCCACTTCGCCTTTCGTCTTTGCCTTGAACGAGATCATGATCCCGTTGCCGGCGCGGGCTGGGTTGCCGTCTGCCGTTTTGCCGACGATGTAGACGTCGTGATTGTCCTGGCCCTTGGCGCCATAGCCGGTCCAGCCGCCGTCGCTGAATTTTTGATCGCAAGCCATCGCGCCGAAGACGGCGTCATAGAAGGTTTTGGACTTCGCCTCGTCCAAGGCGCCGATGGTCACGTAACCGAGCATCATGTTTGTTCTCCTCTCAAAAATGCGGACCGAGACGCTACGTCAGCAGTCTAGAACAAAACAAGAACTACTTTCGAGCTACCCACTATGGGGTCGGTTGACAGAGGTAGGTGCCACAGGCGACCCAAGCCCAGCACAACGCCCGAGGGAGTCTGATGGCAGACACGCAGTTCGACCTGATCGTCATCGGCGCCGGTCCCGGGGGCTATGTCGCGGCCATTCGGGCGGCGCAACTGGGTCTCAAGACCGCCATTGTCGAGCGCGAGCACTTGGGCGGCATCTGCCTCAACTGGGGATGCATTCCGACGAAGGCGCTGCTGCGCTCGTCCGAGATTTTTCATTTGATGCACCGGCTGGGCGAGTTCGGGTTCTCGGCCGATAACATCAAGTTCGATTTGGCCAAGATCGTGGAGCGCAGCCGCAAGGTCGCGACGCAGCTCTCGAACGGCGTCAAGTTCCTCATGAAGAAGAACAAGATCACCGTCATCGACGGCGAGGCGAAGCTCACGGGGAAGAACAATATCGCCGTGACAGGCAAGGGTGCGGGGGAATACAGCGCTAAGAACATCATCATCGCGACGGGCGCGCGGGCGCGTTCGCTGCCGGGGCTTGAGGGCGACGGCAGGCTGGTGTGGACCTACAAAGAAGCGATGGTGCCGCCCGCGATGCCGAAGTCGCTGCTCGTGATCGGATCGGGGGCGATTGGGATCGAGTTCGCGAGCTTCTATCGGACGCTGGGTTGCGAGGTGACTGTCGTCGAGGTGCTTGACCGCGTGCTGCCGGTCGAGGATGAAGAGATTTCGGCGCTCGCGCTTAAGGCGTTCACGAAGCAGGGCATGAAGGTGATGACAGGCGCGACCGTCGAGAAGCTGACGAAGGGCGCCGATAACGTCACCGCGTCGATCAAAACGAAGGACGGCAAGACGCAGTCGCTGATCGTGGATCGCGTGATCTCCGCGGTCGGTATCACCGGCAACGTCGAGAACCTTGGTCTTGAGGTGGTGGGTGTGAAGGTCGATCGCGGCCACATCGTTGTCAACGAATGGGCAGAGACCGCTGTGCCCGGGCTCTACGCCATCGGCGACGTCGCCGGGCCGCCGTGGCTGGCGCACAAGGCGAGCCACGAGGGCGTCATCGCGGTCGAACGGATCGCTGGCATCAAGGGCTTGCATCCGCTCGACGTGTCGAAGGTGCCTGGCTGTACCTATTGCTGGCCGCAGGTCGCCTCCGTTGGCATGACGGAAGCGAAGGCGAAGGCGGCGGGGCGCGAGGTGAAGGTCGGGCGCTTTCCCTACATCGGCAACGGCAAGGCGATCGCGCTCGGCGAGACGGAAGGGTTGATCAAGACTGTGTTCGACGCGAAGACCGGCGAACTGTTGGGCGCGCATATGATCGGCGCGGAAGTTACCGAACTCATTCAGG
>JANLXP010000462.1:0-3394 GCA_031365165.1 Alphaproteobacteria bacterium | reverse complement strand
GGCGCGACGCGCCTGTCGAGCCTAGGCCTGGCGCCTGCGGCGCCGGAAGAAACTCTTTGCGGCTTTGCGCCTTTGCGGGAAACAAATCTGACGTTTCACTGCGGCATAGCCGAAGGCGGCACACGAGCCTCTTCGTGGCCTTCGTGGATCCTTCGTGATCTTCGTGTTGCTCTTAGCAGCGCCGCCGCTTGCGCGGCCCTAGTCGTCCTGCAGTGCGCGGGCGCGGTCTGCGATCGTTGCTGCGTCCCAGAGTTCGATGTTTTGTGCCTCGGCGATGTCGGCGCATTGATCTTTTTCGTCGGTGGGGCCGCTTAGCGTGATTAGGAGCGCGCGGTCGGCGCCGAAATAGGCTTTCGCGCCCGCCAGTGCACGTACGTCGGCCGCACCGATGCGCTGGCCTTTCCACTGTTTACACTGCGCGACGATGCGCTGCTTCTCGGCGCAGAGGAGAACGTCGACGCCGTAGTCGTTTTCGGCGCGGGTGACCATCACCTGGCCTGTCTTGAAGTGACCGGCGAGAAGTTCGGCCACTTCGCGCTCAAACCCGGTCTCGTCCAGCTTGTTGGACCAGAAGCCCGTTTCGGCGCGCGTGCGGCGCCAGGCGTCGATCGTCCCGAAGCGGCGGAGTGCTTCTTCATAGGCTAGACGACGGGGCGAGGCGCGCTGGAAGCGGGCTTCGGCCATGCTTGTACGCGCAAACAGGGTGAGCGCGACGAGGCCGAGCGAGGCAGCCGCCCAGATCGCCAAAACGCTCGACTGCTGGTGATCGAACTCAGCGATCTGTGGCGTGCTCTCAATGGCCGGCACCACGAGAGCGCCTAGCGCCAGGAGAAGAATCATTCCGATCGACAACCCGCGGATGCGCATGTTGCTGCGCCTTGGCGGTCCTTCGATCTCGTCCGGTTTGAGGTCGAATTCGTCGGGCGTCGGCTTCGGCTTGAGCCAGTTTAGGGAGAGTACGACCGATTGGTCGGCAAGGCCCGGTGGCAGCCGCGCAAAGCAACTCCACACCTCCTCTTCCATCGCCTCCCCCACGCCGTTGGCGAAACAAACTGAGTAGACGACAGTTCGATCCTTCCTAGAAGTTTCCATTTACCGTAGCGGGCACGGATTATTTTCCGCATGGCAATAATCCCACAGCGAGCGCACTGAGACAGTGCGCAACTCGCAGGCGATTTTGCTTTCGTGCGCTTACGCTGTTTGCGGTGCGACCTGGCGCATACTTCGCCTGCCGATAAGCATGATGCCGATCAGCGACAGTAAATTCGCGCCGATCTGATACCACGCGGGAATGAGCGGATCGTGCAGGCGCTCGATCAACCAGGCGATGATCAACTGCGTCGAGCCGCCGAACACCGTCACCGAGATTGCGTATGCGATCGAGAGACCGGCCGAGCGTACGGCCTTTGGAAACGCCTCGGTGAGCAGCACGTAGAGACCGCCGTAGGAAAGCGCGAGCAGGAAGTTCAGCGTGATGTTGACGAGCAGCAAGGTCTCGACCGTCGAGCCCTGCGCCGTCATCATCATGTACGCCTGCAACACGATGGCGACGAACACGAGGCGCGGAATGATGACCGACGTTCGATAGCCGATATGATCGGCCAACCACGCGCCGAGCGGCACGCCGGCGATACCCGCGATGTAGCCAACCATGGTCGCCAGCATCGAGATGTCGGTCGGGTGGCCCAGCGTCTTGATCGCGTAGGTCGTCATGTAGCCCGACACGTAGGTCGAAATGGTCGGTCCGATGATGCAGAGCACGCCTAGCGCTATCGCGCGCCAGTGGTGCGTGAACAAATTCGAGAGCACGGCACGCCCGCTTTCGTGCGCCTCGTGTTTCTCGTGGGTCTCGGGCAGCATCGCTCGGATGTAGAGGCCGACCGGGCCGATCAGCAGACCGACCAGGAACGCAACGCGCCAGCCCCAGTCGTAGAGCTGCGCTTCGCTGAGCGTGGCCGCGAGGAAGAGGCCGAGGCCGGAGCCCGCGGCGCCTGCGAATTGCTGGCTGGTGCCTTGCCAAGAGGTTTGGCTGGCCTTGCGGTTTGATGGGGCCGACTCCAGTAGATAGCTGGTCGCAGCGCCGACTTCGCCGCCGCAGGAGAAGCCTTGGATCAGGCGGCCGGCGATCAGGATGATCGGTGCCCAGATTCCGATCTGAGCGTATGATGGGGTCAACGCGACGACGCCCGTGCCCAGCGCCATCAGCATGATCGTCAGTGTCATCGCAGCCTTGCGGCCCGCGCGATCGCCGTAAGCGCCGATCACGATCGCGCCCAACGGCCTTGTGAAGAAGCCCGCCCAAAACGTGGCGAGCGCGGCCAGCAGCCCGTAGAAATCTTTCTCGCCTTGGGTCGCGCCTGCAGCCATCAGTTCGGCTGGGAAAAAGGCCTTGCCGATCATGACGGCGAAGAATGTGAAGACGATGAAGTCGTAGAATTCGAGGAAGTTACCGATCACGACGGCGATCACAGCTTTGGGCGGAATTTTGGTGCCCTGCGTTTCAGCCGCCATACGAACTGCCCTCCCCCGCCGCTCTCGTTCGATTGCAGCCTAGTCGAAGATTTGGGAAAGCGCGACAGGCGAAGGCACACCCCTGCGGGTTGTCTTCACTTTCCAGACGCGCGCGAGTGTGGCACCGGCATTCGTATGTTCCGGTGCGCCGCCCTCGCGTTTACGTTTGCCGTTCTGTTTGGCGCCTCCGTGTGCGCCGAACCGGTGGTGGAGACCGAGGTCACCATCGTGCTTGCGGGCGACACGGGGCTCAACGGAAGCTTTCAACCGGTCTATGCAAGCTACGGCACGAAGCAGGGTATGCGCCTTGCGTGGGCCGATTCCACGGCGCTGATCGCGCGCGAGATCAACGGCGACATCAACTTCGCCAATCTCGAGACAGTGGTGACCGACCGCAACGACTTGTCGGCCAATCTGAAGCTGTTCGGCTTTCGCACGCATCCGAGCGGCGTCAGGCATTTGATGCAGATCGGGTTCAATGCGTTTTCGACCGCCAACAATCATTCCATGGACTTCGGCCTGGAAGGCGCGCGCGAGACGTTGCGTCAGTTGGCGGCGATCGGCGTCGCGCATGCGGGCCTCGGCTCGAACCGCGACGCTGCGCGCGCGCCACGGCTGATGATCGTCAAGGGCCGCAGCTTCGCGCTCGGCGCGTTGGGGTTGATCGGCAGCGGATATAGCGCGCCGGCCGACGGCGAAGATCGGCCGGGGCAACTTTCGTACACATCGGACCGCGACTTCGGCGACGGGCTCAGCGCGCTCTCGGGTTCGGGCGCGGATTATCGGATGCTGTCGGTGCACTATGGGCAGGAGTTCGAGGTCAACACGGGCAACGCCGATCGCGCGCGGTTGACCAGCGCGCTGGCGCGCGGCGCCGACCTCG
>JANLXP010000461.1:0-3405 GCA_031365165.1 Alphaproteobacteria bacterium | reverse complement strand
GGTGGAGGAAACTGTGACGAAGAAGTTGATGTTACTGACGGCGTGTGCGTTAGCGGTAGGGTTTACCGGAGACGTATGGGCGAAGGGCGATGCCTCTCGGTTAGGCAAGGATTTGACGCCGTTTGGATCTGAGCGTGCAGGCACGCCGGACGGGATGGTACCTGCGTGGGACGGTGGTTTGTCGTCGCCGCCGGCGGGTGTGAAGTTTGACCCGAAGAAGGACAACCCGCCGAACCCGTTCACGGGCGATGCGGTGAAGTTCACGGTGACGGGGGCGAACGCCTCTCAGTACGACGCGAACTTGACGGACGGGCACAAGGCCCTTCTGAAGAAGTACGGCTCGTTCAAGATGAAGGTTTATCAGTCGCGCCGGACGTGCGCGCTTCCGCAGTATGTTTACGAGGCGATGAAGTACAACGCCGCGAATGCCGAACTGACGCCTGATGGCGACGGGATCAAGAACTTCAAGGTTGGGATGCCATTCCCGATCGTGTCGCGTGCTGAAGAGTTGATCATGGACAAGCGGTTCTCGTACCGCGGGTACAAGGTGACGCGCCAGTTTGCGGCGGCGCCTGTTCAGTCGAACGGTTCGTACAATCTGATCACGGTTCAAGACGAAGCGATCCTTCGTTACTCGAACCCGGCGATCAAAACGTCGGACGATCTGAACAACATCGGTTTGCTCTACATCGCCAACACGATCTCGCCGCCGCGTCTGGCGGGGAACGTGATTTTGGTTCACGAGTCGATCAATGCGTCGATCGAGCCTCGCAAGGCTTGGGCGTATTCGCCGGGCACCCGTCGTGTTCGCCGCGCGCCGGACATTGCCTACGACAATCCGGGCACGAACACGGACGCGATGTCGACGTCGGACGCGTTTGACGGTTTCAACGGTGCTCTGGACCGTTACACCTGGTCTTTGAAGGACCGTCAGGTGAAGTTCATCGCTTACAACTCGTATGACATTCTGCATACGAAGTACGCGGACTTCGTGAAGCCGCAGCACGTGAACCAGGATGTGGTCCGTTATGAGCCGCACCGTGTGCACGTTGTTGAGGCGAAGCTGAAGCCGGGTTCGCGCCATGTGTACGCGCGTCGCGTGATGTACATGGACGAAGACGCGAAGGTCGTGAACAACGCGGAGAACTACGACGGTCGTGGCCAGCTGTGGCGCTTCCAGGAGATCCCGCTTGTGAACGCGTATCATGTTCCGCACTGCGGAACGGGTGCGATGGAGCTTGTGTACGACCTTCTGTCTGGCCGTTATCTGGCGCTGTCGATGCGGGCTGAAGAGCCGCCGGTGAACTACTTTGCCGACGAGCTTCAGGAGAGCCGCTACACGCCGGAAGCGATCCGCACGCTGGGCGTCCGCTAAGGTACGTCTAAGGAAGCTTTGAGTGTTTGGGCCGGTCTCCGCCGTAACGGGGGCCGGCCTTTTTGTTGACTCACAGATCGGAAAGAACCGGTCTGCTATCTGATCGCTGTTCTGTATTCCGGTTCTAGAGGGGTTCTCATGCGCTCATCGTCGAAGCTTGCCGCGGCCGTTGTTGCGGCGCTGACGGTTGTCCTGGCGCCGGCGGGCGCGGTTGTTCCGCCCAAGGGTGGCGAGGCGGTTCAGTCGAGGTATGCGACGGAGTCGCTTCTTTTGGGCGTGACGCGGGCGGGCAGCCGTCTGATAGCGGTTGGCGAGTACGGGAACATCGTTCTCTCCGACGACGAGGGTAAGACGTGGCGCCAAGCCAAGAAGGTGCCCTCGACGGTGACGCTGACGGCGGTGGCGTTTATCGATGACAAGACGGGTTGGGCGGTTGGTCACGACACGCTGGTCTTGCAGACGAAGGACGGGGGCGAGACGTGGGCGAAGCAATTTGGCGGCGGTGAGAGCGACAACGCGCTGCTCAGCGTGTTCTTCAAGGATGCGAACCACGGCTGGGCTGTGGGCGCGTTCAATTACACGATCGAGACGACGGATGCGGGCAAGACATGGGCTGAGCGCAAGACGCTGATGCCCCCGCCGCCGGAAGGCTCTGTGCCGAAGAAGCCGGTGGATGAGAACATCGACCCGACGGCGCCGAAGAAGACGGTGCAGGGTGCAGGCGCTGAGGACCCGTATGCGGCAGCGACGGGCGACGAGAACCATCTGAACGCGATGTTCCAAGGTCCCGATCCGGCGACGCTGTTCATCGCGGCTGAGGCTGGTGCCGTTTACCGCTCGATCGACGGTGGTGTGACCTGGACGAAGAACCTGACGGGCTATGTGGGCTCATTCTGGGGTGGTCTGACGGCCAAGGACGGGACGGTCTATCTGACCGGCATGCGGGGCAACATCTGGCACTCGAAGGACAAGGGCGCGACGTTCACGAAGCTGGACACGTCCGGGGCCGACCAATCGATTGCGAGCGGGATGCAGCTGAAGGACGGCTCGTTCGTGTTCGTGGGGCTCGGCGGCCAAGTTCTCTATTCGCCCGACGGTCAGAAATACACACTCACCTACCGTCCCGACCGCAAGGGTTTGAACGCGGTGATCGACGACGGTGAGACGCTCCTCGTCTTCGGCGAGGCCGGCATCCAAAAGCAGTCCATCACCCCAAGGCCAGAAGAAGTCGACGTCCCCCTGCCAGCTGCGGGTGCGGGCGGCTAACGCACAAAACAACTTCGAGTATCGAAGCTTTATCTCGGCACGCCGCAACGAAACGCGGCGTGCCGAAGTGTTTTGGCGGTTGCGACAGCCACGCAAAAATTGTGGCGCAAAAGATTCAGCACGCTAGGCACAGTGGCGGCCGGGCTCGCGAATCTTCAAAATTAACATCTCGTTAACCTTTTTGCTTCGTTCATGGCGAGGAGCCTTAGGAAGGCAGAATCGCTTGAGCGCAAGGGGCACCGGTGACGGTTGCTCGAGCGCGAAAACAATATGACGGCGTAACGCGGGATCGTGGCCTGCGGCGCAAGAGGGGAGTTGAAATGTCGACCAAAATGCAGCGCGCAGGCTTGATGTGTTCCGTCGCAGCTCTCTCGCTTTTAAGCGCGACGAGCAGCCAAGCAGTAGAAACGAAATTCGGCGATGTAGACATCGTCTTCGACACGACAGTGTCATTCGGCGCATCGATGCGGACAGCGGATCGAGAGACCGCTTTTCTGCCCGAAGGCAACGGCGGTCCGGTGGATCCGAGAACGTCGGGCTTTGTCCCTATCAGCGTGCCGGTTATCCCAACGTATAGCGGTAACACGGGAAGCGCGACATACACGCTGAACCCCGACAACTTCGATGGCAGCGCAAACGCTGACGACGGTCGCCTAAACTTTGACAATGGCGACCTCATCGGCGCGACGTTCAAAGCAACACACGATCTGCAAGCGACTTGGCAGAACTACAAAGTTTTCATTCGCGCGATCGGTTTCTACGAC
>JANLXP010000448.1:0-5536 GCA_031365165.1 Alphaproteobacteria bacterium | reverse complement strand
AGCACGAAGCCGTGGGTGAGCACGGTCTTGAACGGCGCACGGCCGCGCGTGCCGCACGCTTCCAAGAGCGACGATTGAAACCAACCGCGATGCTGATCCGATCCTTCGAGGTAGAGGTCCGCCGGCCAGCCGATTTCGGGTTCGATGACGAAGGCGTGCGTCGAGCCGGACTCGAACCAGACGTCGATGATGTCGTCGACGCGGATGTAGTCGTCGGCCTTGTATTTGTTCCCGAGGAATTCTTGCACGTCGGTTGTGAACCAAACGTCCGTGCCACCCTTCGCGACCGCGTCGCCCACGCGTTCGTTGACGTCGGCGTCGCGCAGGATTTCGTTATCGGACTTGCGCATGAAGATCGGGATTGGCACGCCCCAGGCGCGCTGACGCGAGATGACCCAGTCGGGGCGCTTCTCGACCATGGCGCGCAG
This sequence comes from Alphaproteobacteria bacterium, assembly GCA_031365165.1. Classification (GTDB taxonomy): domain Bacteria; phylum Pseudomonadota; class Alphaproteobacteria; order Micropepsales; family Micropepsaceae; genus SZUA-430. The sequence goes on along the minus strand of JANLXP010000448.1, from coordinate 5,108 downwards.
GCGGTTGCGGCCTTGCTCAGGCACGAAATGCGTGTCGTCGATAGCTTTGAGCGCGAGCTCGCGCAGCGTCTTGTTGCCGAGGTTAGCGATGGGTTTGTCCATCGCGATGAACCATTGCGGCGTGTTGCGGAAGATGACTGGGGCTTTCGAGCGCCATGAGTGCGGATAGTCGTGGCGCAGCTTGCCCTTGGCGAGCAGCGCGCCCGCCTTGATGAGTTCGCCTATGACGGCACCGTTCGCATCGCCGTCTTTGCCGTCCGCGTTCAACACCTTCTTACCGGCGAAGATCGGCACGTGCGGATAGAACGAGCCGTCCTCGGAGACCGTGAACGGGATTGGTGGGCCTTCCTTCGGATGCGCCTCAGGGTGCTGCATCCAGATTTCGAAATCTTCTTCACCGTGGCCGGGCGCGGTATGCACGAAACCGGTGCCGGTGTCGTCGGTCACGTGGTCGCCTGCGAACAACGGCACATTGAACTCGTAGCCTTGGCCCGCGAAGGGATGAGCGCAACTCAGCTTGCTTACATCTACGTCGTGCAGCCGCGTCCACGTTTCGATCTTGGCCGCCTCCTGCACCCTTGTGGCAAGCGTATCGGCTAGGATAAGACGCTCACCAAGCTTCGCAAGCGAACCCTCCCCTATGCTATCGACGCGATAGATACCGTAAACGATCTTCGGCGAGTAACAGATCGCGCGGTTACCGGGTATCGTCCACGGAGTTGTCGTCCATATGACGATTGAGGCGCCATCTTCCGGAGCCGCTTCGGGCACTGGGTCTCGAGTCTTCCGAAGCACCACCCGAAATCTCACGAAGATCGTGGGTGAGAGTTTTTCGTGGTACTCGACCTCGGCTTCGGCGAGTGCGGTCTTTTCGACGACGGACCACATCACCGGCTTCGACCCGCGATAGAGCGCGCCGTTCATCACGAACTTTTGGATTTCGCGCACGATGATCGCTTCGCTCATCGGCGCCATCGTGACGTAGGGATTGTCCCACTCGCCGGTTGCGCCCAAGCGCTTGAACTCCGCGCGCTGGATGTTCAGCCAGTGATTTGCGAACTCGCGGCATTCCTTGCGGAATTCGATCAGCGGGACTTTGTCTTTGTCCTGACCGGCGGCGCGGTATTTCTCTTCGACCTTCCATTCGATCGGCAGGCCGTGGCAGTCCCAGCCGTGGATGTAGGGCACATCCTTGCCCAGCATCGTCTGCGAGCGCACGACAAAATCCTTCAGGATCTTGTTCATGCCAGTGCCGAGATGGATGTGGCCGTTCGCGTAGGGCGGGCCGTCGTGGAAGATGAACTTCGGGCGGCCTTTCGCGGTCTCGCGCAGGCGCTTGTAGAAACCGATCTTGTCCCACCAGGCGAGCCATTCGGGCTCAGCCTTCGGCAGGCCCGCCTTCATCGGGAAGGCGGTGTCGGGCAGGAATAGCGTGTTTTTGTAGTCGCGCTTCGGCGCGCCGCCGTCGTCGGTCAAGGCTACGGTCATGGAAATGCTCTTCGAAATGAGAGTTCTAAGGGGCTCGGCTGCCGCGCGAGCGCGCGGGCTTTGCAGCGATGCGGTTCACGCGCTCGCGGGACTAATTCGTGCCGGCCTGATGAAGAGCGTCATGTTGCGTTCCATTGCCATCCCCCTCGGGACCCATCCCGCTTCGCCAACTGGGCGAGGCTCGGATTTGTGGCGGTTGTTCGCGGCGCTTTTAGCAAAGGGCGTGCGGCCGGTCAAAGCGGTGGTTCAAAAAGCAAAAGGGCCCCGGAAACAGGAGCCCTTGCCACGATAATAGAGCGTCGCCGGTTTAGCCCAGGCGCTTGTCGGCCAATTCTTGCTCGTAGGCCGCGGTCACGAGCGGGGCGCGCAGTTCGTCGATCGCGGCCGCCATCGATGCGTGGAGGCAGATCTTGAACACGCGACGTTCGAGCATTTCGCGGATGTAGGGTTCGCCGCCGCAAGCATCGGCTGCGGCGTGGCGGATGCGGTAGACCATCGTCTTCGCGCCGGCGGGGCGCGAGAGGTCAAGGTCGCCGTAGGGCACGTCAAGCGTGATGCGTTCGTGCGTGAACGACGACTGGTCGGCGTGAGCGGTGGCCGACAGGCTGAGCGCTGCGAGCGCGGCTGCGATCAATGCTTTCCTCATTGCGGTCTCTCTCCCAAGAGTTGATGCGGGTCCCCCAAATGTCCCCACCTTGCCGAGGTGGCATCTGGCACGACGACTATGAAGCCTCTTGCGCGCGGCGCGGTGATCACCATCACGTGTGACTCATCACGAACGCGCAACCTCAGCGACCTTGTACAGGTGGGTGGGCGGTTTGCTAGTGTCGGCCATCACACTCACGAATTGGAGAACTCACGTGCGCAAGGAATCGTTCGAGTACAAAGACGGCGGGACAGTTTGCGAGGGCTTTATTGCGCATGAGCCTGGGCAAAAGCGGCCGTGCGTTCTGGTCTCTCATGCGTGGGCTGGAATATTCGATCACGAACGCGAGCGCGCGGAAGAGCTGGCGCGGATGGGTTATGTGGGGTTTGCGCTCGACGTCTATGGCAAAGGCGTGAAGGGCGATCCGCAAGGCGACAACAGCGCGCTGATGGGGCCGTGGCTGAACGATCGCGCGAAGCTGAAGCAACGTCTGATGGCGGCCGTTCACGCGGCGAAGGCGCATCCGTCGGTCGATCCGAACCGGATTGCTGTGATCGGCTATTGCTTCGGTGGCTTGTGCGCGCTCGACGTCGCGCGCTCGGGCACGAACGAGGTGCGCGGGGTGGTGAGCCTGCACGGCATTTTCATGCCGCCGAATTTGGGGACGCAGGGGCCGATCAACGCGAAGGTTTTGGTGCTGCATGGGTGGGAAGATCCGATGGCGACACCGGACGCCGTGCTTGGCCTTGCGAAAGAGATGACGGCGGCCAAGGCCGATTGGCAGGTTCACGCCTATGGCAACGCGATGCACGCCTTCACGCTCGAAAGCGCGAATGCGCCGGAGCGCGGCGTCAAATACGACAAGGCCGCCAGCCGCCGCTCGTGGGCCGCGACAACGGACTTCTTGAAGGAAGTGCTCGGCTAATCGGGCTCGAACACGATTTCTTGAGGCGCGTGGCGCTCTTTCGCGTGCTCGGGCATGGTTCGTCCATCCATTTCGGGGGGACGGCTTCATGAGACATTTGCTTCTGGTCGCGGCCATGTTGATGGCCGCGCCTGCTTTCGCACAGCCGGTGATGAGCGATGCCGACGTCGCGGCGGCGCGGGCGAAGATTGTGGCGGCTGCGGCCATGTCCCGCGCGAACGCGAAGAGTGCGGAAGAGAAGGCGATCGTCGAGGCGGACCTCGCGTTCGCCGCCGATGCTGCCAAGCGCGGTGCTGCAGCAGCTTTCGGCGATCGCATGCACGCGGACAGCAAGATGTTTCCGACGCGTCAGCCGATTGCCGTGGGGCCCGACGCTGCGCGGGCGCTCTTCAAGGACGATACAGCGACGTGGGCATGGGCACCGATGCAGGCGGTCGCGAACGGCGACCTCGGCGTGACGTGGGGGATCGCGCTCATCTCCGGCAAGGGCGAGGACGGAAAGCCCTTCGCCGTGACGACGCGCTACACCACGGTGTGGCGGCGCGACGCCCAAGGCGTTTGGAAGATTTGGATCGACGTTGGAACGCCGGGACCTTTGCCTTAAGGCGCTTTCGGCGGGCCGATGAATTCCGCCTCGATAATGATTTCGACGGTGTCGCCGACGCCCATTGTGCTGCCTGGCGGGGGCACACCTTCTTTGACGCCGAACGCCGTGCGCCTCAGCGTGCCCTTCGCCGAGAAGCCCATGCGTGCATGCGGCTCGTACTGGTTACCCGCGTAGCCGCCATTGAATGTGGCGTCGAGAGTTACCGGCGCGGTTACCCCTTTCAGCGTCAAGTCGCCGGTGACGCGCGCGGTGTTCGGGCCGGTGAGTTCGATCTTCGTCGATTTGAACGTCATTTCGGGAAACTGAGCAGCAGCGAGCCACTTCTCGTTCAAGATCTCCTCGACGAAGCCCTTCGGCGGCGTGGGCAACGTCAGCGAACGTGGGTCGACCGTCGCCGTTACGCTGGAGGCGGACGGGTTCGCCCGATCGAGTTGCAGGTTGGCGTCGAACGTCGCGAAGCGGGCCGTGTAATTCGAGAAGCCGATGTGGTTGACGCGGAATTCGAGGTTCGCGTGGGCTTTGTCGAGCTTATAGGCGCCTGCCGGTGCTTCCGTTTTCATCGGCACGATAGTGGCGGGCGGTGCGGCCTCGGTCGGCGCGGGCGGCGGAGTCTCAGCCTTTTCTTCTTTCTTCGTTTCGGGACCTGGGCCGCAAGCGGCGAACGCCAGTAACGCACTGCTGATCGCTAGAATTTTCAACGCATCTGTCATGGGGGTTACCTTTTTGGCATGGCTCTTTCTAGACTATCGCGGGCTTCCCATGTGGCACAAACGGATTTCCGGCGGCACGATCGGGCACGACAGTTGCACAATCTGTTTGCGCCTGGCACGAAGCCCGGCATGACACCCATTGTTTCGATTCAGAACCTGACCAAGACGTACAAGTCCGGGCTTCAGGCGCTCAAGCCCGTGTCGCTCGACATCCGGCCCGGCGAGATTTTTGCGCTGCTCGGGCCGAACGGCGCGGGCAAGACCACACTCATCAACATCGTCTGCGGAATCGTGAACGCGTCGAGCGGGACCGTGATCGCCGACGGGCACGACATCCGCGAAGACTATCGCGACGCGCGGATGAAGATCGGGCTGGTGCCGCAAGAGTTGACCCAAGACCGGTGGGAAACCGTGATCAACACGGTGACGTTTTCGCGCGGGCTGTTCGCGCGCGGGCCGGACAAAGACTACGTCGAGAAGGTGCTGCGCGATTTGACGCTTTGGGACAAGCGCAACGATCAGCTGCAGACACTGTCGGGCGGCATGAAGCGGCGCGTGATGATCGCCAAGGCCTTGGCGCACGAGCCTTCGATCCTGTTCCTCGACGAGCCGACGGCCGGTGTGGACGTGGAGCTTCGCCGCGACATGTGGGCGTTGGTGCGGCGGCTGCGCGACGACGGGGTCACGATCATTTTGACCACGCACTATATCGACGAAGCGGAGGAGATGGCC
>JANLXP010000411.1:0-1300 GCA_031365165.1 Alphaproteobacteria bacterium | reverse complement strand
GCAACCGGTCGAGCCCCTTGTCGAGACCCGGAAACAGCGGCGCCGTCCACTTGTCGAGCGCGCGGCCAAGTGCAGCCTCGCGCCCTGTGCGAACCGCCATTTCCTCGCAGGCGGCGAGTAGCGGATCCTTCACCCGCTCCTCCGCCGCGAGCTTTGCGAACAACACGCCCTCACGCAGACCGAATGCCGAGATCACCACGCGATCAAGCTTCGCTGCTTTCAGCAGGCGCTCCATCACGACCGCGCCATACGGAATGGCCTCAGCACGCCGCCGCGTCGCGCCGGAAGTCGTCTCAAGCGACTTGCGCGACAGGCCGGAGACGAACTGCGTAAAGCTCACCGCCCGGTCGCGCGGAATCTCGTAATGATGCAGCACGCGGATCGGATGCTGCTGATCTTCCATATGAATGCGCGCAATGTTGCGCCAGACGCCGCCCACCGCGTAGAGCGCCTTGCCCTTCAACTTGTCGAGACCCGCAAGCTTCTCAAGCCCCTCATCCACCATCGCGCGTGCGCGCTCGATCTTACCGTCGGACGCGTCCATGAGCCGAAGCGGTCCGAACGGCAGCGTCAGGCCTTCCGCCTGCCTGCCGCCGGACACGAACGCCAATTCCAAGCTGCCGCCGCCAAGGTCGCCAACGACCCCATCAGCGTCCGGAATGGCCGCGAGCACGCCTTCGGTCGCGAGCCGCGCTTCTTCCTCACCCGTCAAAATCTTGATCGGCGAGCCCAAGGCGTCGCGCGCCCGTGCCACGAACTCGTTGCCGTTCTTCGTGTCGCGCACGGCCGCCGTCGCCACCGCATCGACGCGCGCAATGCCAAGCCCCGTGGTGATCTCGCGAAACCGCTTCAGCGCGGACAGTGCAGCCTCGGTGCCCTCATCGTCGAGCATCCCGGTCGACACCATGTGCCGGCCGATCGCGCACAGAGATTTTTCATTGAAGAGCGTCGCAGGGCTGCGCCACATCCGATCGTAGATGACAAGGCGTACCGAGTTCGATCCAATATCGACGACGGCGACCGGCGCTCCCGCCATAATGAGCCTACTGCCCCTTGGAACGGCCGCGGCCGCCCGCCTTCTTGTCCTTGGCCAAACCCTTGCCGCCGCGCCCCGAAAGGCTCGGGTTCGTCATGAAGTAGTCGTGCGCGTTCAACGCATCCTTCGCGTCGAAGCCCGGCGCGCGCGTGTAGCTTCCATCTGCAAGCAGATGCCAGCTTTGTGCGACGTCGCGCAGATTGGCGGACATGATTTGGCCCATCACCTGTTCGTGCACTGTTGGGTTTTCGACCGGCACCAGCA
>JANLXP010000377.1:0-1383 GCA_031365165.1 Alphaproteobacteria bacterium | reverse complement strand
CGGCGCGTGCGTTCGCCTTCGCGACGAATACGAACTCGCCCGGCATGCGGCCGGGGCCAAAATCATGGAGCTGGCGCTTGCCTGTTTCCATGTCGTGCTTGAAGAGGCGCGTCGCGAGCCCTACGAACGCGTTCTCGTTCGCGAGCGAGGCCGTATAGGCGTAGCGGTAGGGCTTGCCGATATGCGCGTCGTTCGGGCGCGGGAATTCTTGCGACTCTTGGTCGATGACCTTGCGCGCCACGCTCTTGGTGGTCGGGTCGATCGTCCAGCGTTCGAACGGCACGCGTGCGGAGTCCGGTCCCTTCGTGCTTTCGGCGAACATGCTGTCGTGCGCGCAGACGTCCAGGATCACCTTGCCGTCCGGTGTCTCGTAGCCGTTCGCGGGATGGAACACGAAGCACGGGTCGACGTTGCACCAGATGACGTCGTCGCTCTTGCCTTCGCGCGGCAGCAGGCCGACGCGCGCTTGGTGGCTGTCGTTCCACGCGTACGGGAAGCCGAAGCCCGAGAGTAGGCGCTTCATCGAGAACGTCACCGGCAGATCCAGGATGATGACGTAGTTCTTCGTGATCATGCAGTCGTGGATCATGGGGCCGTGCATCACCGCGATCGGTTCTTCGCGGCGGACTTTGCCCGCCTTGTCGACGACGACGTGGCGGATCGTGTCCAGCGACGGGCCTTCGTAACAGATTGCGTGCAGTTCGCCGGTGTCGGGATCGAGATGCGGATGAGCGGTGAAGCTGCCCTTCAAGGAGCCGCCGAACGGATCGTGCGCGATCGTTTCAAGGTCAGGGCCGACGCGGACGGGATAGCCGCCCGCCTCCACCACGGCCCAGGTTTGGCCGGCGTGGGGCACGATGTTCGTGTTCACGGTGTCGAATGTGTGGCGCGGTCCCGGTGCTTCCGGTTCGCCGAGCACTTTGCTGACAGCCGTGCTTCTGATCCAGCGGTTGCGATACCATTCGGCCTTGCCGCTTTTCAGGCGGACGCCATGAATCATGCCGTCGCCCATGAACCAATGGTACGAGGCGGCGTTCGGCGGCGTCGCCGGGTTCGGTCCGATGCGGATGTAGCGGCCGTCAAGTTCGGTCGGGATCGTGCCGGTAACTTTCAGATCGGTGAGTGTTCGCTCGTCCTTCATCGGCTGATGGACGCCGGTGAGGTACGGATGCTCCTCAGCCGTCTTCATGCGGTCGCGGTTGAAGTCAGCGACGGTTTGCACGGCTTTCGTCACGGTGGAGCGGATCATGGTTTCGATTTGGCTGGCCACGGGCAGCATCTCCTTTGACAACGGCTTCTTCATGTTTACAGTGCTAACATAGTGAGCGATGATAACAGTGTCAACATGAAAAAAGCCAAGCAGAGCTACCACCATGGGGATTT
>JANLXP010000368.1:0-5213 GCA_031365165.1 Alphaproteobacteria bacterium | reverse complement strand
CTCTCAGGTCTGATCACGCCGTCGCTGGACGAGATGTGCCATGTCGCGGCCGAGATGGAGCGCGAGGGCTTCGACATTCCGCTGCTGATCGGCGGCGCGACCACGTCGAAGGTGCACACGGCCGTCAAGATCGAGCCGAACTATAAGCGGGGCGCGACTGTCTACGTGACCGATGCGAGCCGTGCGGTCGGCGTGGCGTCGAGTCTGCTGTCGAAGGAGCATCGCGGTGCGTTCGTCGATGCGACGCGCGTGGAGTATGCGAAGATTGCGGCCTCGTACTCCCGCGGCAAGTCGCCGGAGCGGCGGTTGCCGATCGCCGAGGCGCGGGCGAACCGGATGAAGGTGGACTGGAAGGCCTATGCGCCGCCGGTGCCGCGGTTCTTCGGCGTGCGCGCGTTCGACAAGATCGATCTTCGCGCCGTCGCCAAGTACATCGATTGGACGCCGTTCTTCCGCACATGGGAGCTCGTCGGGCCTTACCCGATGATCCTCGACGACGACAAGGTCGGGCCGACGGCGAAGGCGCTCTTTGCCGACGCGCAGAAGATGCTGTCGCGGATCATCGATGGCGGCTGGTTGCAGGCACGCGCGGCGGTCGGGTTTTGGCCGGCGAACACGGTGGGCTTCGACGATGTCGAACTCTATGCGGATCCGGAGCGGGCAAAGGTGCTCGCGACGTTTCATACGCTGCGTCAACAGATGCGGCGCGACGATGGGCGGCCGAATCTCGCGCTCGCCGACTTCGTTGCGCCCAAAGACAGCGGCGTCGGCGATTATCTGGGTGCGTTCGCGGTCACCGCGGGGCACGGCGAGATTGAGCGTAGCCGTGTGTTCAAGCAGGCGAACGACGACTACGACGGTATTCTGTTCAAGGCGCTGGGCGACCGGTTGGCCGAGGCGCTCGCCGAATACACGCATGAGCGCGTGCGGCGCGAGCTTTGGGGTTACGCGCGCGGCGAGAACTTGAGCAACGAAGATCTGATCGGCGAGAAGTATCGCGGCATCCGCCCGGCGCCCGGCTATCCCGCGCAACCGGATCACACGGAGAAGGCGACGCTGTTCCAAGTGCTGGACGCGGGCAAGAACGCGGGCATGGAATTGACCGAGAGCTTTGCGATGATGCCGGGCTCTTCGGTGAGCGGGCTCTATTTCTCTCACCCCGACGCGGTCTATTTCGGCGTCGGCCGGATCGATCGCGATCAGGTCGAGGATTACGCGGTGCGCAAGGGCATGACGCTGGCGGAGGCCGAACGGTGGCTGTCGCCGATCTTGGCGTATGTGCCCGGCAAGGCGGCGGCCGCTTAGAGCTTTCGCTATTTCAGTGTCGCCGTTGCCTCGGCCACGAGATTGCCGAGGAACCACTTCGGATTGTCTTGTTGGAAGCTGTGACCCTTTAGATTGGGAAGTTCGGCGCAGTCGGCAAGTCCAACGCGATAGACTGCACGATACTCGCCGGGATCGGTAATGACGTAGTCGTCCTTTCCGAAGCGAATTCCCTGGCGAACCTCTTGGTCGCGCGGGATCACGATCACGAGAAGCGCATCGTTCGCGATGCGTCCTGGCACTCGCCAGTACGGGTCCACCTCTGAAACGGGTAGCTCGCCCTTAGGCCCGTACATCTTTATCAACTCAACGTGAAAGTCACCGCTGCCGGGCATCGAGCCCTGCTGGCAGAGCGTTCTTCCGGTCGTGTTCCGGAACGAAAGATCGAAGTCTGCCCAAACCTCTCCGTCTGAACTTCGCTCAAAGCTCAAAGTCGCGTTCGCGCGGAGAATGTCTTGGGCTTTACCAAACCAAGGTGTGGCCAGCACAAAGAGCGCCGCCAAAGCTCGAAGGTGTCTATGTCGTTCCATGGCACGTCCCCGCTGTTCGCCATGCAAGATCGTGTACGATACAGAACGCGAAGCCAAGGATCCCCTTCTAGAGCTTTCGCTTTGCCCAGCGTTCGGCCCAGGCGTGGAGGCCGGTGAGTTCCTTGACGAGTTCGACGCCTTCGCCGGTGAGTGCGTAGCCGGCGTCGTCTTGCGCTACGATTGCGGCGGCACGCAGTTCGCGCAGGCGCGTGTTCAAGATCGTCGGGCTGATCTGCCCGCACGCCGCTTGCAGATCGCGGAACGTCAGCGGTTTGCGGTGCAGCTCCCAAAGCACGCGCAAGCTCCAGCGGCGGCCGAGCAGATCGAGCAGGGCCATAACGGGGCGGCCGGTCGTGGAGCCGCGCACGGGCCGGCCGGGTTTTGGCATTCGAGGCATGTTGCGTCTTATATGCTACAAAATGTGTAGCGATGCAAGCCGGCATGCGCTACAAATTATGTAGCAAGGAGGCACCGCATGAGTACTCACCGCATCGAACCGCAGAAGCCACCGTTTTCGGAGGCGGTGCAAAAGACGTTCGACGGGCTGATGCCGCCTGGGGTTTCGCCGTCGGTGCTGTTCACGACGCTGGCGCGGAGCGAGCGGGCGTTTTCGCGGTTCATGGCGGCGGGTCTGCTCGACAAAGGGCCGCTGCCGCTCCGCGAGCGCGAGATCATGATCGACCGGACGTGCGCGCGCACCGGGTCGGAGTACGAATGGGGTGTGCATATCGCGCTCTTCGCGGAGCGCGCGAAGCTCTCGGCGGCGGAGGTCAAGGCGACGCTTGCGCAGGACGCCCATGATGCCTGGTCGCCGCGCGAGCAGCTGATCGTGAAGCTTGCGGACGAATTGCACGACACGTCGACGATCAGCGACGGGCTTTGGAGCGGGCTCAAGGCCGCGTTCTCGGAGGAGCGGATCTTGGAGCTGATCCTGCTCGCCGGCTTCTATCACACGGTCGCCTACCTCACGAACGGGCTGAAACTGCCGCTGGAGTCTTATGCGGCGCGGTTCACGTCGAGCGCCTGAGGGGTGAGTGGCGTTCCAAACGTTCCCTTTGTTCCCTTTCTCACGTCAGCGGGTATTGGCGTCCAAACGTTCCCTTCGTTCCCTTGGCGATCCGCACTCGTCGGCACCATTTTCCCGGTATGGTAGTGCCATGAAGCGCTCGATCTCAGAATCAGAAGTGAAGGTGATTCAGCGGGTTGCCGAGAGGCTTGAGCCCGATCGGCGACGTCAACTGTTGGACGACCTTGCGCGAGCGACTGCCATCCCTGCGACAGAGGACGGCTCACGTGTCCAATTTGAAATCCAGGGCTATGAACGCCCGCCGTACCGAGGCCAGCGCTCCTTTGGGGTGGCCGGTGAGCTTCTCGATCGGGATGGAACGAAATTGTCTTTTGACTTGTTTGCCGATGAAAACGACCGTCTTTTGGAACTGGAACTGATCCGTTGGGGCGACGGAGACTTGCTTGAGCCCAATTGGGCGTCGATGCAGCTTTATTAGGCGGCTGGAAATGCGGAATTCCGGGGGCATCACGAGTTCCTAAACTCGCGCTTTTCGTTACCTGCGCGAGGGATGAAGCCGCGCGCCATCCTTCTCGCTTTCTTGGGAGAGCGAGTTGGCACAAGGGAACGAAGGGAACGTTTGGAGCGCTGTTTCTATGCGGCTATGGCGTATCTCCCTCGATCGACCTTGCGGATCACGCCGGATGCGGCCATGCGGTAGAGGCGCTGTTTGATCACCTGGTAGTCTTCGCCGGCGGCGGCGGCGATGTCAGTTACGCGGAGCGGTTCGTCGCTCTCGGACAACACGTCGCGGATGCGGTTCTCCATCGCGCCGCCGCGGAAGTCGGTTGCTTCGCCTTGGACCGTCCAGAGGCCGCGGGTTTTGTCGAAGGTGATGGCCTTCTCGAACTCGGGGAGGTCGCGGCCGCGGCCGTAGAGAAAGTCGGTGTTGCCTTCGCCGCGCTTCAGGACCAGCGCGCTGTCGGCGGCGCCGGTGAGGCCCGTCGTGCAGCTGATCTCGTCGAAGGCGTCTTCGTCGGCGGCGGCTTTGCGGCAGTGGTGGACGACGACGACCGCGAGGCGGTGTTTCGAGGCGAATTTCTGCAGGCCGTCGAGGCAGCCGTAGTCGTCGGCGTAGGGCGACTTCTTCGCGCTGCCGGGTGCGCGCACCGCGGCCAACACGTCGACGACGATGAGGCGCGGGTTCGCCACCGCCTGCACCCATGTCTGCAACGCCTCGAGCGCGCCTTCATCGAGGCGCGGCCATTCGGTGTGGAACGTCAGACGGTCCGGCCAACGCGCTGAGGGTTCGATCTGGCGCAGGCGATCTTGCAGACGGCGCGGGTTGTCTTCGAGCATGAGCGCCAGCACGTCGCCTGCCGCGCACGCGTCGAGGCCGAGTGCGGGGCCGCCTGATGCGACGGCGAGCGCGCAGTTGAGTGCGAACCACGACTTGCCGCGCTTCGGCTTGCCCGCGAGCAAGGTCAAGCCTTCGACGACGATGCCGGGCACGACCCAACTGATCGGTGCGAAGGTTTTGTCCTGAAGAGCGGCGGCGGTGAAGCCTTTGTGGGCCACGATGTCCGGCGCCGGTCCACGCGCTGCCGGTGATGCCGACGCGCGTTCGGGGACGGCGCGCGGTTCGCTCAAGCCTTTCTTTAGACCGCTTGCGATGGTCGAGAGCGCTTCGCGTTCGTCGAGACCGACATGGACGGCTTCAGCGAGAAGGCGCGTTTTTGCGTAGGTTTCGCTGATGTGGCGGCCGCTCACGAACTGGCCAAACTTCATCGCCGCGACGTTCAGCGTGTCGTTGCGTTTGCCAACGCCTGCTTGGCGCAGCTTTTGGATTTCGTGATCGAGGGCTGCGTCGACGTACTTGTTGTTGTCACCTCCGGGGTCCCGGGTCTCGCGTTGCTCGCCCGGGATGACAGTTGATGCGGTGAGTTCTGCGATGAGCCAGGCGGGGGCGGCGGCGATGTCCACCTTTGCCGGCGACAGGTACCATGCGTACGTCCGGCCGTTCGGGTGCACGCTGCCCGGCGCCAGCACGTAGCCGCCCTCGCCGCGCACGTCGATGCCGGGGCCGAGCTTGCCCGCGGAATTCTTCACGGCGAAATTCGGGTAGCGGAAATAGATGTGAAGGCCCTTGCCGGTCGTTACGATCGGCGTGCGCGGGAAGCCTTTTTCGTAAAACGCGCGCGTGCCCTCTTCGCTGTCGAGGTCGATCACGAAGATGCCGGAGATCTCGCCGGTGGCGATGCCGCCGTTCAGATGCGGCGAGCGCTCCCATAGGCAGAGTTCGGAGTGGGCGGCGCGTTCCTTTCGATAGCGCTCCCACGGGCCCAACGGGCGCT
>JANLXP010000334.1:0-1122 GCA_031365165.1 Alphaproteobacteria bacterium | reverse complement strand
CGACAACGCCCCCAACACCATCGAGAAGCGGTTCAACAGCAATAGAACGAGAAGGCCGACAAGCAACTGCCCAACCAAGAACGCAATCGCCATCGAAAGCGTCACCTGCCCCGACGGGATCGGACGCCCCGCGGTGCGCTCGACCTTTGCGTCGATATCGCGGTCCACGATGTCGTTGTACGTGCACCCAGCACCCCGCATCACGGCGGCGCCGATCGCGAAAAGGATCATCAGCCAAATCGTGTAGGCGACGCGGCCGAACGACAGCGGTGCCTGCGTGGCCGCAAGCAATATGCTCCACCAGCACGGCCAGAGCAGCAGCCAAATCCCGATCGGCCGATCCGCCCGCGCGAGACGCAGATACGGTCCAAACGCTGGCGGCACATAGCGATCCACCCACGTTGTTGGGGCGGCATCGGCGGGCCGTGCGACATCGGTTGCGCTCATGGCGCCATGTGTTAAGTCCCTCAAGCGTCCGCCACAAGAGCCCCGCATGCCGCAACGCCCGAAAGACCTCGCCGACGAAGGCGGCCTCACGCGTGCCTTTGTGGAAGAGGCGCTGAGCGCAGGCGCGCGCGTCGTGCTCGACGAGATGCACAGCCATCACTTGTCCGCTGTACTGCGCGCAACCAAGGGCGACGCGCTGCACCTCTTCAACGGCCGCGACGGCGAATGGCGCGCCCGGGTCGCCGACATCGCAAAGCGCACCGTGACCGTCGATGTCGAACACCAAACCGTCCCGCAACGAAACGCGCCCGATCTGCATCTACTCGCGGCACCGGTGAAGCGCACGCCGTTCGACAACTTGGTGCAAAAGGCGACCGAACTCGGCGTCGCGCGCATTCGTCCCGTCATCACGCGGCGCACGATCGTCGATCGCGTGAACCAAGACAGGATGCTGGCGAACGCGATGGGTGCCGCCGAACAATCCGGCCGCCTCGACATACCCGCGATCGACGAACCGGTGCGTTTGGACAATGTGTTCACGCACTGGCCGGCCGAGCGCCGCGTCATGTTCTGCGATGAAGCCGGCGACGCACTGCCGGCTGCCGAAGCGCTCGCGAAAGCGGGCAGGGGTGCCTGGGCAATTCTAACCGGACCGGAAGGTGGCTTCGATCCGGT
>JANLXP010000228.1:0-2229 GCA_031365165.1 Alphaproteobacteria bacterium | reverse complement strand
GGTCTTCATCACCTCTTCAAGGGCCGGCCAGCGCCCATACAGGTTCTCCAACAAATTTGTCGTTGTCGCTTCGCTCGCTCAAAACCGACAACGAGGCGAGCGACGAAGCGCCGATAAAAGGGCTTAACGGCGACGATGAAGATCAAGTGACGGTTCTGCGCTTCGGGATTACCGGCACGGCGCAACCGACATCGCACGCAGAGTAACGGGTGAAACCATGACCTTATTCCGATTTCTGACCACAGCGGCCGTTGCAGCGGCGATGACTTTGCCGGCGGCTGCCGATGGCCCAAGCGGGAGCGCTTCGGCCGCCCGGCCGTCTGCAACCCAAACGCTGCGCATTCGCGCCGGCGGAGGTGCGCGCTCTCAGCACGTGGACCTCGGCATCAATAAGGCGATCATCGTCGAGCTCCCGGAAGATGCGCGCGACGTGCTGGTGTCGAACCCCGAGGTCGTCGACGCCGTGGTGCGTACGCCGCGCCAAGTTTACGTCGTCGGCATGAAAGCGGGCCCAAGCAACGCCTTTTTCTTCACGGCCAGCGGCAAGCAGATCTTGAACCTCGAGGTCAATGTTCAGCGCGATATGCCTGAGCTCAAGCGGATCATCGAACGCAACGTCAAAGGGTCGGACGTCACGGTCGAAACGATCAACGACAACGTCGTCATCAACGGTACAGTGAAGAGTGCCTCGGACGCCGCCGCCGCTAGAGAAATCGCGATGCGCTACGTTACCGATCCGGGCAAGGCGCTGAACAAAGACGGCGTTATCAATCGCGTCGGCATCCGCGGGGGCGAGCAAGTTATGCTGCGGGTTCGGGTCGCCGAAATGCAGCGGAATCTGTCCAAGCAGCTCGGCGTGGATTTGAGCGCTGCATTCGATCTCGGCAAGAACTTACCGATCGCGCTTTCGAGTTCGACGCCGTTCTCGCTGCTCGGCCAAGCGCTTTCATCGGGCACGAAGTTCAAGTTTGGCGACCTGGGCATTGGGAATTCGATCGAATCCACGATCAAGGCCTTCGAGCGCGCGGGCCTGGTGCAGACGCTTGCAGAACCGAGCTTGACGGCCGTGTCGGGCGAGTCGGCGAAGTTCCTGGCCGGCGGCGAGTTCCCCGTTCCAGTGTCGCGCGACCGCGACGGCAACGTGCAGGTCGAGTTCAAACCGTTCGGCGTGGGCCTAGGGTTTACGCCGGTGGTTTTGGCCGAAGGCCGGATCAGCTTGCGCATCTCGACAGAAGTTTCAGAGATCACCGGCGAGAACGCATTTGTGTCGCAAGGCGGGCTCGGGCTCGATGCCGACGGCAACGTTATCAACGTGCCTGGCGTGACGATCCCTGGTTTGCGGGTGCGTCGTGCCGAGACGACGGTCGAACTTCCGTCGGGCGGCAGCATGGTCATGGCGGGCCTTCTCTCGCAGTCCACGAAGCAAAACATCGACGGCGTTCCGGGGCTGAAGAACCTGCCGATCCTCGGTTCGCTCTTCCAGAGCCGCGACTTTCAGCGGGGCGAGACCGAACTGGTTGTCATCGTGACGCCGTACTTGGTGGACCCGACGTCGCCAAAGAACTTGGCGTCGCCGACCGACGGCTACGTGACGGCAAGCGATGCAGAGACCGTTCTGCTGTCTCGTCTGAATGCCGTTTACGGCGAGAAAGGCAAACAACCCCAGGGATCGCTTAAGGGACCGATCGGATTCATCGTCCACTAACCGTGGAAGACGACCGGCAAGAATTTGGCAATTACCGAAAGATTAGGATCAGCGTCATGAACCGTATCCCTCACGTTCTCCTGCTCGGTCTGACCGGTCTGGCAGCGACGGCTTGCACGTCGCCTCCGCTGGCGAACGACGAGCGGCACTACTACAACGTGGAACAACAGTATCCCATCACGGTCGAGCCGCAGGTAGCGACGCTTGCCGTGCAGGTGGACACTGGGTTGCACACGCTTGCGCGCGGAGAAGACGCGCGCGTTGCAACCTTTGCCGAGCGCTGGAAGATGCGCGGGCAGGGTCTCATGAACATCGCGACCCCCGGCGGACTTAGCGGCGATTCCCGCGCGCTGTCGCAGTTGAAGAAGATATTGAGCGCGAACGGTGTTGCCAGCGACGCCGTTCGGTTTACGACCTACGAGCCCGCCAGCGACGACGCACAGGCGCCGATTTCGATCAGCTTTGTCGCTTACACGGCGACGGCGTCGGAGTGCGGCCAAGACTGGTCGAAGAATTTGGGCTTC
>JANLXP010000266.1:0-5427 GCA_031365165.1 Alphaproteobacteria bacterium | reverse complement strand
CCCACACACTGTCAAGTCGCAGCCGAAATCGCCCCGCCAAAAGGGGCAATCTGGGTGCTGTCCGAATTCGGACATGACCGCAATCTGGAAAAGAACAAAAATAGAACATTATTTAGAAAAGTCAAGCTCTTTCCACCATGTCCCCGGAATAATTGAACCGCACCGTCCTTGCCCAGCAAGCTTCCGCACTGCTATCAGCCAAGGCTCCAGTTTGTAGGTGATCGAATGCTTCGCGCCACGTTGACGGCCCTCGCGGCCCTATTCATCGCAACAGTCGCAGCCAACGCCGACGACGATCCCTACGCCCCCGGCCGCGCCGTTATCGCCGACATCAACCGTGTCGTCGCCCCGAAGGGTGTACAAGAGACCTTCGAATTGACGCTCGGCGGCACCCGTCAGGTCGTGAACGTTCGCGGCGTCGACCGAGCGAACCCGATCCTCATCTACATCCACGGCGGCCCCGGATCGGTCGAAATGCCGATGGCTTGGACGTTCCAACGCGGCTGGGAAGATTTCTTCATGGTCGTTCAATGGGACCAGCGCGGCGCGGGACGATCGTACCCGCTGAACGATCCGGCCGCGATCGCGCCCACGCTGACGCTGGATCGCTACCGCGACGACACGATCGAACTGATCGATCAACTCCGACGCAAATACGGCAAAGACCGCGTCTTCCTGCTCGGCCACAGCTGGGGCTCGGCAGTCGGCCTTTCGGTCGCAGCGAAGCGGCCCGACTTGCTCTACGCCTATATCGGCATGGGCCAGCTGATCGACTGGCGCGAGAACGAGCGCGTCGGCTTTGCCTGGACGCTCGACCACGCGCGCAGCGTCCACAACGCCGAAGCCGTGCGCGAACTTGAAGCCCTGAAACCCTATCCGGGCGCCGGCCCGCTCACGATCGAAAAGGCGGACGCTTGGCGCAAGTGGGCGATCCAATACGGCGCCCTGGCGGCGAACCGTGAGAACGCGGATTTCTATTTCGACGCCACGCGCCTCTCGCCTGAGTACGCGCCTGCGGATCGCAAAGCCTGGGGCGACGGCAGCGCCTTCACGGTGCAAACGCTGATCCCGCGCCTCTCCGATCTCACATTCATGAACCTGAAGCGCCTCGACGTGCCGGTGATCTTCTTCCTGGGCCGTCACGACCACATGGTTCCCGCAACGATCGCGGACGCGTGGCTGCAACGCGTGCAAGCGCCGAAGAAAGTTGCCGTGTGGTTCGAGAACTCCGCTCACCTGCCCATGATCGAAGAACCAGGCCGCACGCTTGCCGCGCTGCTGCAACACGCGCGACCGCTCGCGACAAAGGAGCGGTGACTGCACGATCCGTGCGGCAGCACGGACACTTAATACCCACATACCGGCCGGGCGGCGATCCGCGGCCTTGACCGCAGCCGCGCCGGCATAACACGGTGACGCATCAATTCTTGGGGGATGCAGCGATGGACGCCATCAACGGTTGGCTCGACACACTAAGCAGTTTCTTGCCGAACTTCGCGCTTGCCGGACTGCCCGTCGAGTTCACGATGCTGGGCCTCGCCGTCGTGCTCGGCCTGTTGCAACTCCTCATCGCGGCCCGCACGGGCAACTCGCAACGCGGTCTCGCCTGGAATGTCGGCGCTCGCGACAAGGAACCGCCGCCCGTCGGCGCCGTCGCCGGACGCCTCGATCGCGCCTTCCGCAATTTCATGGAAACGTTTCCGTTCTTCGCCGTCGCAGTTCTGGCCGCGCACGCGACGGATCGCTTCAGTTGGATGACGCTGGTCGGAACGCAAGTCTACCTCGCCGCCCGCATCGTCTACGTCCCGCTTTACGCATTCGGCGTTCCGGTCGTGCGCACGCTCACCTGGCTGATCTCGCTCATCGGCCTGCTCCTGACGCTGGCCGCACTGTTTGTTGAACCCACCGTGGTCGTCATCCCCGCAACGTCGACCTAGAGGTCGCTCATATGCGCATCATCCGCTTTCTCTTCATCACGCTCCTCGTCATCGTGGTGCTCGCTGTTGCGGGCGTCGGCGCAATCTGGGCCTTGAACCCGTTCGCCCCGGAAGTGACGGTCGCCGACCCCGCGCCCGAAGGCCGGCGCATCACCGACAATGGCCTGGTCGCGAACTACTATTCGCCGCGCGGCGACGGCAAACACGCGGGCATCTTGTTGCTCGGCGGATCGGAAGGCGGCTTAGGGCTCGGCGCCGGACGGATGGCGAAAGCGCTGCAAGCGGAAGGCTATGCCGTCCTGCATATGTCGTACTTCGCAGCACCCGGTCAGCCAAAGAAACTCGAACTCGTGGCGCTCGAAACCTTCGACCGCGCCCTCGATTGGTTGAAAGCGCAAAGCGAAGTCGACGCCGAACGCATCGCAATCGTCGGTGGCTCGAAGGGCGCGGAGGCAGCACTCATCGTGGCGACGCGCCATCCCGAACTGCGCGCCATCGTTGCCGGCATGCCGTCCAACGTTGCCTGGCAAGGCATCGACTTCAACATCGTCAACATGATCCTCAATCCGCCGAACGGGTCGTGGAGCCTTGGCAACAAACCGATTCCGTTTCTGCCCTACGGCCAACCGAAGAAATTCGGCGGACCGATCGCCGACGTCTACCTCGCGGGCCTTGAAGCGATCGCCCAACACGAAAACGCAATCATCCCGATCGAGCAGAGCAAGGCCGCCATCCTTCTGATTTGCGGAAAGGCCGACACGCTCTGGCCCTCATGCCCAATGGCCGACCAAGTCAAAGCCCGCGCCGAAGCAAAGGCAGGCCCCATCGTCACGATCCTCGCCTACGACAACGCAGGCCACGCCGTGATGGGCCTACCCGTCGAAAAAACGAACCCCAACTACGACAAACTCGACAGCCTCGGCGGCACCGACGACGGCAACAACACCGCCCGAACCGACGGCTGGCCGCGAGTCATCGCCCACCTGGCGGCGGCGCTGAAGTAACCAGGTTCGACTTCGCCTGCTGCAAATCCACCGTCGGTGCACCGCCATAGCTGTTTGCGATGCGCTGAACCCCTTCTTTGAAGGTCGACAAGCCAAAATTCATCAGCAGACCCAAGGGAAGCTTCATCAGCCGCAAGTAGGTTAGCGTCTGCTTGATATGAACGGCCGCCGTTCGCTCAACCGATTTCACCTCGATCAGCAGACGATCTTCCACGAGCAGATCAGCCCGAAACGCGTCATCAAGCACTATACTGTCGTACTCGAACGAAATTGCCTTCTGCCGAACGACACGCAACCCCCGCTTTTCGAGCAATCGGGCTAGCAGCTGCTCGTACACGGACTCCAGCAATCCAGGTCCGACTTCCAAATGAATCTTGTACCCGCAATCGACCGCTTCGCGCGCCAGCATCTCGATGTCCATGAAGCCCTCCGCTGAATCTCATGGCGAGGCTTGCGCGACAATGCGGCGGGATTTTGGCGCCAGTCGGCTGCGTTGGCATGCGTGGAAACGCTGTTTTGTTTCCCGCTAAGGCGCAAAGCCGCGAAGAAGTAAGATGGACTACTTGCGGCGCGAAGCGCCAATCAGACTCTGAATGGCGCCTACGGCGCCGGGTTTCCTTTTCTTTGCGGCTTTGCGCCTTAGCGGGAAACAAAACAGCGCATACATCCCACCATGCCATGCGAATAGGCGCTACTTACTCGCCGTCTTGTTCCCTGGGTTCATGCCCGCTTGGTCGAGCAGGAAGGCGCCGATCAGTGCGTCTTCTTCGACGCGGCCATAGCGGCCTGAATCGCCCGAGTGGCCTGCTGTCATATTCGTGCGGAAGAGCAGTGGGTTCTGGTCGGTCTTCAGGCGGCGCAGCTTCGCGACCCACTTTGCCGGTTCGAAATAGCCGACCTGGCTGTCGTTGTAGCCGGCCAACACCAGCATCGCCGGATAGGCGCGCTTGTCCACCTGATCGTACGGCGAATAGCTGAGCATGTACTGATAGTCGCCGGGCTCAGCCGGGTTGCCCCATTCCTCGTACTCGAACGTGGTCAGTGGAATGGATTCGTCCAGCATCGTCGTCACCACGTCGACGAACGGCACGCCGGCGACGATGCCTTTGTAGAGCTCCGGCCGCATATTCGCGATCGCACCCATCAAAAGCCCACCCGCGCTGCGCCCCATCGCAAACATCCGCTTTGGATCGCCGACTTCCTTACCCAGATATTCCGTCGCCGCGATGAAATCCGTGAACGTGTTCTTCTTGTTGCGGAGCTTCCCGTCCTGATACCAGGCTTCGCCGAATTCATGCCCGCCGCGCACATGCGCATAAGCAACCACAAAGCCGCGGTCGATCATGCTGGGCCAGCGCGCCTTGAACACCGGCTCGTTGCTGGAGCCATAAGAACCGTAGCCATAGACAAGCACAGGATTTTTGCCTCGCTCGAACTTATCGCGCCGGTAGGCGATCGTGATCGGAATCTGTTTTCCGTCGCTCGCAGGCGCCATCACGCGCTCGATCGCATACGCAGCCGGATTGAACCCGGGCACGGATAGCTTCTGCACCACCTTCTTCGTGCCGGTCGCGATGTCGTAGTCGTAGATCGTGTCCGGATTCACGGGCGACGAGAACGCGTAGCGCAAGCTCGTCGCCTTGTCGTCGACGTTGCGAAGCGCCGGGAAGTTGAACGTATCGGCGAACGCGATGTGGCCGGCAGGCGCGTCCCCCGGAACGTACTTCTCGTTCCCGGTCTTCAGGTCGACAAGCCGGATGCGCGGCCCGCCCTTCGCATATTCGTCGAGCGCGACTGAGCCCGCAACGACATCGAACGCCTCGATGAAAACGCCGGATTGCGTGGGCACCACTTCGCTCCACTGCGACGGTGTCGCGAGCGCAGCTTTGACGATGCGAAAATCGGGTGCCTGCAAGTTCGTCCGGATGTAGAGCGTGCCGCCGGTCTCTTCCGCGTAGTAGCGCACGCCCTTCGCCCGCGGCTTGATGACGGTCCACGTGCCGTCGGGCTTGGCCGCATCGAGCATCCGCACTTCGGAGGTGTTCGTCTGATCGCTGGTCGCGAGCAGAACGCGCCCGCCCTTGGAAGCCTTCAGCCCGACCTCGAACTGCTGATCCTTCTCTTCAAAGACCGCTTTGTCGGTCTTCGCGTCCGTACCGACGACATGGCGCATCAGCTTGTACGCGCGCGCCGTCCCCGCCTGGAGCTTCAGATAGAAAAACGTCTTGTTGTCGCTTGCGAATGCGAAGTCGGAGGCCGCGTACTCGATCTTGTCCGGCAGCGTCGTACCGGTGCGCATGTCGCGCAGAATAATGTTGTGCCAACGGTCGCCCGCGTAGTCGACGGCATAGGCGAAGATGTTCCCATCCGGCGAAGCGCCGTAGTTGTTGACCTTGAACTGCTGCCGGCGCGGGCCTTCCAGCTGCCCGTCGAGCAAGATCTCCTCCGGCGCTTCCATCGAGCCCTTACGCCGCGCGATCACGGGG
>JANLXP010000264.1:0-4991 GCA_031365165.1 Alphaproteobacteria bacterium | reverse complement strand
GCCCGTGATGGAGGATGGGACCGTCATCCAGGTTGGGGCGACGACGGAGATCCCGAGTGTCGAGCGGAATGCCGCGGTGCGGTCTCGGGCGCAGGTGTTGGTGCTCAATCGTCTGAGTACGGAGCATTTGGAGCAGCTGTTGCGACGGGCTGAGGCGCACACAAAGGAGACGCTACCTGTCGACGACGATGCGCGCGCGGCTTTGAAAGCGATGGCGGATGGGGACGGACGTTTTCTGCTGAACCTGGTTGAAGAGATTTTGGCGCTGAAGCCGGCCGCGCCACTGACCACTGCCGATCTTGCGCGCACGGTGCAGAAGCGGGCGCCGATCTACGACAAGGGGCGCGAGGGGCACTACAATCTGATCAGCGCGCTGCACAAGTCGGTGCGCGGGTCCGATCCCGACGCGGCGCTCTATTGGCTCGCGCGCATGCTCGTCGGCGGCGAGGATCCGCTCTATATCGCGCGGCGTGTTGTTCGGATGGCGATTGAGGACGTGGGGCTCGCTGATCCGCGGGCGCTGACGCTCTCGATTGCGGCGAAGGACGCGTACGATTTCTTGGGTTCGCCCGAGGGTGAATTGGCGATCGCGCAGGCGGTGATTTTTCTGGCCTGCGCCCCGAAATCGAACGCGGCGTACTCTGCATATGGGGCGGCACGGGAAGCGGCGGGGCGAACGGGATCGCTCAGCCCACCGATGCACATTCTGAATGCGCCGACGCGGCTGATGAAGGATCTGGGTTACGGCAAGGGCTACGTCTACGACCCCGATACGGCGGAGGGTTTCTCCGGACAGAACTATTTCCCGGATGAGATGGCGCGCGAGGCCTATTACCAGCCGACTGAGTTTGGTTTGGAGAAGGAGATGAAGGCGCGGCTCGATCGCTGGGCGGCCTTGCGGGGCAAGTCGTGAGGACACGCAACACGGCGCGCGCTGTCATGCTCGATCCGGAGAACCGGGTTCTCCTGTTCGAGTTTCATATGCCGGCGGGCATGATCGCGGAGGGGCCGCGGCGCTTCTGGGCGACGCCTGGCGGCGAGATCGAACCGGGTGAAGATGTGTACGACGCGGTCCGGCGCGAGGTGGCGGAGGAGACCGGCATCGAAGGCTGCGAGTTCGGGACGGAGCTTTGGTTCGGGTCCAATCAGCTGACCTTCAACGGTGTGCCGACGAAGACGCTGGAGCGGTTCTTTTTGGTGCGCAGTCCGGCGACGGTTCTGAGCACGGCGAACTGGACCGCGCTTGAGAAAAAGGTCATGCGCGCGCATCGCTGGTGGACGGTCGGCGACCTGATCGCGACCACGGACACCGTCTTCCCACCGCGCTTTGGTTACTTGGTTGATTTGTTCCTGAAGAAAGGGTCGCGGGGGCCTGAGGAGATACCGCTTTGAGCCCGCGTCAGGCCCATGCGATACCGCGCCCCATGGGAACGGTACTTGCGATTGCTTTGGGTGGCGCACTTGGCGCGGTTGGCCGCTATGCGTTGTCGAGCCAGATCACGCAGTGGGTCGGGCCGGGCTTTCCGTGGGGGATTCTGCTTGTGAATGTCGCCGGATGTTTTGCGATGGGCGTGATCGCGGAGTTCGGCGCGTTGACGCTGAATTTGACGCCTGAGATGCGTGCATTCTTGACGACCGGTATCTTGGGTGGGTTCACCACGTTTTCGGCGTTCGCGCTCGATACGGCGGTGCTTGTCGAACGCGGCGAGATGGCGAGTGCCGCGATCTACGTCGCGGCGTCCGTGTTGGCGTCGATCGCGGCCTTGTTCTTGGGGCTCGCCGTTGTGCGCATGGTGACGCCATGACGGGTGTCGTTCAGCGCAAGATTAAGCCGGATGAAGAAGGCCTGAGGCTCGACCGTTGGTTTCAGCGGCACTTTCCGCAGCTGACGCACGGGCGGCTTGAGAAGTTGCTTCGCACAGGTCAGGTGCGCGTGGATGGCGCGCGCGCGAAAGCCAATCATCGCGTCGCCGGCGGCGAGACGATCCGCGTCCCACCGATGCCGACGACGGATGCGCCTCTGCTCGAAAAGCCGAAGCCGAAGATGCCGGCAAAGGACCGCGCGCTTATCGAGAGTATGGTTCTACATCGGGACAAAGACGTCATCGTGTTGAACAAGCCGCCGGGCATCGCCGTTCAGGGCGGTACGAAGACCGATCGCCATATAGACGGGTTGCTGGCTGGGTTGGTGGATGAGGGCGAGGAACGTCCGCGGCTGGTGCACCGGCTCGACCGCGACACGTCCGGCGTCATGATCGTGGCGTTGAGTGCGCGGGCTGCGGCGTCGCTGGCGCAGTCGTTCCGGCATCGCGATACGCGCAAGGTCTACTGGGCGCTGACGACGGGCGTTCCGACGCCGCGGCGCGGCAAGATCGATGGCGCGCTGATCAAGAAGGCGGCGCCAGACGGGCGCGAGCGCGTGCGGATTGCCGAGGAAGGCGACGAGGACGACGCGAAGAATGCGGTCACGCTGTTCGATATGCTCCATCACGTGACGACGATGGCTTGGGTCGCGCTGATGCCGCTGACGGGGCGGACCCACCAGCTTCGCGCGCATATGGCTGCGATCGATACGCCGATCGTGGGCGACGGGAAATACGGCAAGGAGCCTGCGCGTAGTCATGGCGAGATTCCGAAGAAGCTGATGCTCCACGCGCGTAGCTTGCGCATCCGCCATCCCAAGGGAACCTGGATGGAGGTGAGCGCGCCGCTGCCGCCGCACATGGCGAAGGTTTGGGATATGTTCGGCTTCGACAAAGACGACAAGCACGACCCGTTCGAGAACTTCGAGGCCGACAAGCAAGCACCTGCCGGCGTTAAAGAATATCGTCCAAACGATCGTCCGCGGGAGCACCGCGATCCGCGCGGCAAACAAACCCGCAAAGAAGCGCGTCGTCCGGCTCCACGCGGAAAGGAACGCGGCCCGCGCGGGAGGTAGAGCATGCAGCCACGTCCATCGTTCATTCGTCATTGGTCGGAGATCGAGCGGAAGGCCGCGCACGTTCACCCGCACACGAAAGAGCCGATGGTGCGGCCTGCGCCGTTTTCGCACGTGTTCGAGTTGCGGCGGCTTGGCATTCGTCACGATACGATCATGCCGGGTTGGCGCTCGTCGCAGCCGCATGCGGAGCGCGACGAGGAAGAGATGGTCTTCATCCTGGAAGGGACGCCCGACCTTTGGGTGGACGGGTACGCCTATCGGCTGAAACCGGACGATGCCGCGGGTTGGCCGGGTCGAGATGGGCAGGGGCACTGCGTGATCAACAACACGGACAAACCCGTCCGTATGCTGACGATCGGCGAGTCGTCGCGATTCAATTCGCAGATTCATTTTCCGCTCACGCGCGCGACGGACGCTTGGCTCGACGGTATGGGTAAGCGCTGGGCGGATGCACCGAAGCGTAAACTGGGCCCGCACGACGGGGTGCCAGATGCTGTGCGCGGGAGGGCGGCGCCGGAGTCTTGGCGGGGGACGCGCAAGCCCGCGTGTGTCGTCGACTGGCGCAAGAACAAGCGGGACGACTCGCACTATCCCAACGACGATGAGTTGATGGCGGTCTGGTCGCATTTGTCGGTGGCGCTGGGCTTGACGCGGATCGGGGTGGGACATGACCTCTTGATGCCGGGGCGGCGAACTTCGTGGCCGCACGCGGAGTTCGACGAGGAGGAGTTCGTCTATGTGGTTGAGGGCGAACCGGATGCTTGGATCGACGGGCATCTGCATCGATTGAAGGCAGGCGACGGTGTCGGGTTTCCAGATCGAACCGGGATCGCCCACTGCTTCATCAACAACACGGACAAGCCCGTGCGCTTGATCACGGTTGGCGAGGCTTCGCGGCGGCGGTCGAAGTGCGTCTATCCACTGCATCCGAAGCGCAACAAAGAGATCGGCAACGACCTCTGGAAAGATGCGCCGCGGCACGAGCTTGGGGCGCATGACGGGATGTCGGATTTGCGCCGTGCGGCATTGAAGGCGAAGCGGCGGAAGAAGTGATGCTCAAGACGGGCGCGAAGCGGTTCTACAAGGATGTCGACGTTCGTGCAGAAGCGGTAGGCTATGCGGTGCTGCTCGACGGACGCGCGATGAAGACGCCCGCCGGCGCCACGATGGTTGCACCGACGCGCGCGCTGGCCGACGCGATTGCTGCGGAATGGCGCGGACAGGGCGAAGTGCTGAAGCCGGAGGGCATGGTGCTCACAAAGGCGTTGAATACGGCGCTTGATCGGATTGCGGCGAACCGCGCGGCGATTGTCGATGAGCTCGCCAAGTACGCAGGCACTGATCTGCTCTGTTATCGCGCGGAGAGTCCGGCTGGATTGGTTCAACGCCAGCGGGAGGCTTGGGACCGGTGGCTCGCGTGGGCGGATGAGCGTTTCGGTGCGCGCCTCGCGGTGACGACGGGTGTTGGCCACATCGCGCAGCATGCAGATGCGCTGGCCCGTCTTAGCGCCGCGATCGAGGTGCACGACAGCCACCGGCTGATCGTGCTTCACACGGGCGTTACGATCATGGGGTCTGCGGTATTGGGGTTGGCGTTCGCGGCGGGCGCGATCTCGGCCGACGATGCGCTTGCTGCGGCGGAGGTGGATGCGGCTTATCAGGCCGAACTCTGGGGTCTTGATGCGGAGGCGGAGAAGGCGCGCGCGAACCGCATGGCGGACCTTAGGACCTCTGAGGCTTATCTGAAGCTGCTTGGCTGACCGCTGCCGCAGCGTCAGTTATGCGCAGTGGGCTGCGGCGCGGGGACTTTGTGCGGTTGCGCCCCCCCCCAAACTGTGCAGATTTGCGCCAAGACTCAAGGGTTCCCAAGGGCACGCATGCACGAGATCATCAAGGAGCTTGAACGCCGGCGCGCGGCCGCCCAGATGGGTGGCGGGGAAAAGCGCATCGACGCGCAACACGCCCGGGGCAAGCTGACGGCGCGGGAGCGGGTCGAGATCCTGCTGGATGAGGGGTCGTTTGAGGAGTTCGATACGTTCGTCGAGCACCG
>JANLXP010000245.1:0-2899 GCA_031365165.1 Alphaproteobacteria bacterium | reverse complement strand
CGAACACGCCGCTCGAATCCGCGATGACCGAATGCCCGGCCAAAATATCGAGCGCCTCGCTCGTCGCAAGCGATACGATGTTCGCAGCGCCCGAGACCGTCGACAGCTCCGTCGACCCATCCTCATAGACGTCAATCTTGAGTTCAGTGCCGCGAATACCGATGGTGACCGTCGGCGTTTTGATCTTCATGTTTTTCTCGGGCATCTGGCCGGAGATAAAGCGGAACGCGCCCTTCGCCAGCGTCACCGCTGACCGGCTTGCCTCGCCCGCAAATACATAATCATCGACAACCGCATTCGCGTTCGCGCCCAAGGTCAGCTTAGAGGCGTCGATGAAGCGAACGCCCGCCGCACTATCGTCACCCGTCTCAAGCTTCTGATTGCGAAAGATCCCCGCGGCTTGAGCAAGTGCCACGCGCTCCGCGCCAGCCGCCGTTCCCCAAACATCGTTGACGCGCGTCTCAAGCGCACCGATTCCGTCAGCCGCCACGGCGGGCACGCCAAGCGCAACCGAAGCCGTGGCCAACATCAAAGCATCGCGCCGCGTAAGTTTCATGAAATCCACCTCCGAATTTACTCCGCCGCGCGTGCGCGCCGTTGCTTGGGCGGTTGCGCCATCTCTACCTTCGGGGCAGTGCGCTTGAAGAGCGGCTTTAGGAACTGCCCGGTGTAAGAGCGCGCGACCTTCGCGACCTCCTCCGGCGTACCCGAAGCCACGATCTCGCCGCCGCCGTCTCCGCCTTCCGGCCCAAGGTCCAAAATCCAATCCGCAGTCTTGATGACCTCGAGATTGTGCTCGATCACGACGACCGTGTTGCCCTGTTCGACCAGCTCGTGCAGCACGTCGAGCAGCTTGCGCACGTCGTCGAAGTGCAGACCAGTGGTGGGTTCGTCGAGGATATAGAGCGTGCGCCCCGTCGACCGCCGCGACAGCTCCTTCGACAACTTCACACGCTGCGCCTCGCCACCCGACAGTGTCGTCGCTTGCTGGCCGACCTTGATGTAGCCGAGACCCACGCGCTCCAGCGTTTCCATCTTCTCGCGAACCGACGGCACCGCCTTGAAGAACTCGGCCGCCGCTTCAACGGTCATATCCAAAACTTCAGCGATCGACTTGTCTTTGAACTTCACTTCCAGCGTTTCGCGATTGTAACGCTCGCCCTTGCACACATCGCATTGCACATAGACGTCAGGCAGGAAGTGCATCTCGATCTTGATGACGCCGTCGCCTTGGCATGCCTCGCAGCGCCCGCCTTTCACGTTGAACGAGAAGCGGCCGGCTTCGTAACCGCGCGCCTTCGCTTCCGGCAGCCCCGCAAACCAATCGCGGATCGGCGTGAACGCACCGGTATACGTCGCAGGGTTCGAACGCGGCGTCCGCCCGATCGGCGACTGGTCGATATCGATCACCTTATCGAGGTGGTGCAGTCCTTCGATCTTATCGTGCGGCGCTGGGTTCTCGCGCGCGCCGTTCAGCTTGCGCGCGGCGGCCTTATAGAGCGTCTCGATAATCAGCGTAGACTTGCCGCCGCCGGACACGCCGGTGATGCAGGCGAACGTGCCGAGCGGCACCTCGACGGACACCCGTTTCAAATTGTTCCCGCGCGCGCCCGTGACCTTCAGCGACTTGCCGTTCCCCGGTCGCCGCTTCGACGGCACCTGAATCTGGCGCATGCCGACGAGATATTGCCCGGTCAGACTCGCGGGATCGCGCATCACCTCATCGGGCGTCCCTTGCGCGACGATCTCGCCGCCGTGAATACCGGCGCCGGGGCCCATATCGATCACGTAGTCGGCCGTGCGGATCGCGTCTTCATCGTGCTCAACGACGATGACGGTGTTACCGAGATCGCGCAAACGGCGAAGCGTATCGAGGAGCCGCTGGTTGTCGCGCTGATGCAATCCGATCGACGGCTCGTCGAGCACGTAGAGCACGCCTGTCAGACCCGACCCGATCTGCGAAGCAAGCCGGATGCGCTGGCTCTCGCCGCCCGACAGCGTGCCGGAGTTGCGCGCAAGTGTCAGATACTCAAGCCCAACGTCATTCAAGAAGCGCAAGCGGTCCCGAATTTCTTTGAGAATCCGGGACGCGATTTCGCGTTGCTTGGAATTGAACTTCTTGTCGACGTTCTTGAACCACTCGTCCGCCGCCCTGATCGAGAGGTCGACGACCTCGCCGACATGCTTGCCGCCGACCTTTACGGCCAACGCTTCAGGCTTCAACCGAAACCCGTTGCACGTCTCGCACCGGCTCTGATCCTGAAAGCGCTCCAACTCCTCGCGCATCCACGCGGAGTCCGTCTCGCGATAGCGCCGCTCAAGGTTCGGGAGCACGCCCTCGAACGCCTTCTTCGTCTCGTAACGGCGAAGCCCGTCGTCATAGACGAACGCGATGACATCTTCGCCGGAACCGCGCAGCACGACGTCGCGTGCCTTCTTCGGCAAATCCTTCCACGGCGTGCTCATCGAAAACTTGTAGTGCTTCGCAAGCGACTCCAACGTCTGCCCGTAAAGCGTCGACGTCGCTTTCGACCATGGCGCAATCGCGCCGTCCTTTAGCGACAGCGTCTCGTCCGGCACGATCAACCCCGGATCAAAGAACATCTGCGTGCCCAACCCATCGCATTTCGGGCACGCGCCGTGCGGCGAGTTGAACGAGAACAGCCGCGGCTCGATCTCCGCGATCGTAAAACCCGAAACCGGGCAGGCGAATTTGGACGAGAAGATAATGCGCTCGTGCTCGCCGTCCTTCGTCTTCTTGTCAGCAAGCTCGACGACCGCAATCCCGTCGGCAAGCTTCAGCGCCGTTTCCAAGCTGTCCGGCAACCGGTTGCCGACATCGCGCGTGACTGCCAAACGGTCAACCACGATGTCGATGTCGTGCTTCAGCTTCTTGTCG
>JANLXP010000217.1:0-1207 GCA_031365165.1 Alphaproteobacteria bacterium | reverse complement strand
CGCGTCGCTCTCGCCCGGAAATCCGACGATGAAATCGGACGACAAGGCGATATCCGGCCGCGCTGTGCGAACGCGCGCAATCAGCTGGCGATAGTCGTCCGCCGTGTGCCCACGGTTCATCGCTTCAAGCACCGCATCCGATCCGGACTGCACAGGCAGGTGCAGATAAGGCACCAGCTTCGGCTCTTCCGCATGCGCCGCGATCAATCCATCGTCCATGTCGCGCGGATGGCTCGTCATATAGCGCAACCGCGCCAAGCCATCGATCCGCGCCAAGTGGCGAATAAGCCGGCCCAAGCCCCACGTCTCACCGTCTGGACCAAGGCCATGGAACGCGTTGACGTTTTGCCCGAGCAGCGTGATATCGCGCACGCCAAGCTGGACCAACCGCCGCGCTTCGATCTCGATCGGCGCGATCGACCGCGAATACTCCGCCCCGCGCGTGTACGGCACGACGCAGAACGTACAAAACTTGTCGCAACCCTCTTGCACGGTCAGGAACGCCGCTGGCCCGTCGACCGACTTCGTCTGCGGTAGTGCATCGAACTTGTCGATCGCCGGAAATTCCGTGTCGAGCACCTTCGTCTCGCGCGAAAGCCTCGCCACCATCTCCGGCAGCCGGTGATAGACCTGCGGCCCGACGACGATATCGACCGTGTCCGCGCGCCGCAGCATCTCTTCGCCTTCCGCCTGCGCGACGCAGCCAGCGACCGCGACGATCATACGCCCGCCTTCCGCCGCGCGCTTGCGCTTCAGAGCCCTTAAGCGTCCGAGTTCTGAATAGACCTTCTCCGCTGCCTTCTCGCGAATGTGGCACGTGTTGAGCACCACCATGTCGGCGCCTTCCGGCGCATCCACCAACGCATAGCCGTGCGGCGCCATCACGTCCGCCATGCGGGCGGAATCGTAGGCGTTCATCTGGCAGCCGTAGGTCTTGATGAAAAGCTTGCGGGTCACGTCGGGCCAGTCTAGCGCAAAAAAGCGGCCGGTCTTATGAGCCGGTGGCCCGGCGAACTCAAGCCACAACCTCGGGGCGGAACCCGTCCTGCGGGGGCGGCAGTTCGATTGGCTCATCCTCGTAGGCCGGACCGAAGGCCCCTGGACGCCCAGCGAGCGCGTGCGACACGCCTTCGCGGACCAATCGTTCGCATTCCGCCGAAAGCTCCTTGCGCGACTTGAATTGGTCGACCGTCATCGGCGGGTGGTA
>JANLXP010000212.1:0-4439 GCA_031365165.1 Alphaproteobacteria bacterium | reverse complement strand
AGACAAGCAAAAGTACTTGCGCACGCTGTATGCAAACCGCGGCCTTTCCGCTTGGGACTTGGTCTTCGCGATTCCGTTGCTTGCGCTCAAATACTACGCGGCACCTATCGCCGTGGCTACGCTCAGCATTTTGTAGCATCGTCGATCAGCACAGAGTTCTGACTAACTTACGCAGCATTCGTCCGGTTCAAACGGCAATAGCCGATGGCGAGGATGGCGGAGCCTGCGGTGACGGCGAGGGCTATCGGGGTTGCGATGTCGAGCGGGGCGAAGGCCCAGAGGGCGGCGCTGATGAGGCCGCCGAGGACGAAGACCCAGCCGGCGAAGCGGCGGCCCGAGCGCGCGACGGGTGTGCGGAGCACGGCTTTCGGGATTGCGTTGCCGTAATAGGCGAGCAACAGCGAGTTGCCGACCATCATGAGGCGGACTGGTGCGTCATGCCCGAGCACGCCCGTCATCACGCCCCATGCGGCGGCGAGCGAGACGGCGATCA
The DNA here is from genome assembly GCA_031365165.1 of Alphaproteobacteria bacterium. Taxonomy (GTDB): domain Bacteria; phylum Pseudomonadota; class Alphaproteobacteria; order Micropepsales; family Micropepsaceae; genus SZUA-430. Next base: position 3,946 of record JANLXP010000212.1, on the reverse strand, counting down.
TCGCGGTCGCGACGAGACCTGCTTGTGCGATTGATTTCATGTTGCCGCTCTCCTTTTTGCGGGCGGTTGTGCCTTTTGCGGTTCGGCGCCCAAGCCGAAGGTTTGTGCAAAGCCCATCAACGCCTCTTCCAGCACCGAGAGCTTCAGATGATAGATCACCGATTTTCCGTCTTTCTCGGCCGCGATCAGGTTTGCTTCACGCAGCACGGCGAAGTGAGCGGACATCGTGGGTTTCGACACGTCGAAATGATCGGCGAGGTCGCCAGCACTCATCGGGCCGTTGCGCAGAAGCTGCAACACGTGGCGCCGCGTGGGATCGGACAAAGCCTTGAAGACACCGCTCATAAATCGATATTTAGCTAATCATCGAAATGATGTCAAGGCCGCGCTGCAGGCGGCTTTGCGCGCGCTTCTTGCTCAGATTGCCAGCGGCGGTTCGCCCTCGACGACTTCTTGATCCAGATGCGGGGCCTCGCCCTGTCCCCATAGCTTTGTGCTGTGGCGGACGCGATAGACGAGCGGACCGCCGTCCGGCGTTTCGGATCGCTCCAGCGGCCGCGCTATGCACACGAACTCGGTCACGAGCCTATCCGGCGTCGCGCGCACGGTCGCGTAGCCGTGACCGCCGAAATCCGTGAAGGCGAGATGCGGCGCGACGTCGGGGTTCGAGAGCGCGAGCGCCTTTGCTTTGTCGCCCGTCTTCGCAAGCTCAAGGCTCGCGCGCACGCCGTGCAGTACCGTCATGTTCATCGAAGGCGCGACATGCCCGTTGGCGGCATCATGGAGATAGAGCGCGCGCAGCGCGTGCTCTTTCTTCATCCCGAGCTCCGTGACCTCGAAGAGGCCCTGGGCCGAGATCGAGCCGGTGATGAATTCGACGCCCACGGGCTCGAACTTTTCAGGCGGCAACGCTTTCGACACGCGGCCCGCCCAGAACGAATGCCTGTCGCCGGCGACGATGGCCAGGCCCGTGATGCCCCGGTCGCGCACGGTGTCCATGATTTCCGCGTGATCGACGACGAAGCCGCCGCCGTTGATTTGCGCGTAGCCGGCGCCCGGCCATGTCCGCCCCGCGAGTCCCTGCGGCAGATTCAAGGGGTCGGTGCGCCCGCTGAGCGTGCCGAATGAGTGGCCCCAAATCTTCCATGGCGCCTTCGATTGCGTCAGGTGTTCGAGGAACCACTTCTTTTGCGCGACGCCCAGATAGCTTGCCGGCGGATCATTCTTCGTCGGGTTCGGCACGTCCTTGCCGTCGAAGCGGAGGGTCGCGGGCGGATTGCCGTTGTTCGCGGCGCGAGCGGCGTCAAGCGTGTCGTTGATCTCTGCCGGAAACATATAGGGAAACCCCTTCCCCATGTCGAAGCCTTCCCCGTTCGCCGGCGGCGTCATGAAGGAGCGATTGTCGGTGATGATGAGCTCCGCGTTCCGTCCGACGCGGAGCGTGCGATGAACGCGCAGCGAGTTGATGGCGGTGAGGTTGTTCGGCTCATCGCCAATGCCATTCACGTCAAACTTCGCGATCGGCGCATTCGAAACGGAGGGCGCGACGAAACGGTCGAGCCCCTTGCCATGCGACTGCACAGCACGTGACGGCTGATATTCGAACCAAGCCTGGTTGGCCGCCACCTTGATTTTTTGCGCCGGACGCACTTCGCCGTTGAAGATCTGCTGGCTTTGGAAGCCCTGCCAGGAGAATTCGTGATTGTCCCAGACGGGCACGAACGGAAAGCGCGCGCGGGCGTCCTGCAGATCGGGGTCGGTGAGGTAGCCTTTGTACGCCGTGCGATAATCGGCGAGCGTCGTCGGTACGTGGAAGTCCTTCATCTTCTCGCCGTTCGGATAGCGCACGGTGTCGCGCAGACGCCGTCCGCGGTTCACACCGCCGGGGCTGTCTTCGGGATACCAAACGACTTCGTAGATGAAGTCGCCGAGATGGAGCACGAAGAAGAGACGCTCAGCTGCGGGCTTGCGTTCGTCTTCGAAGATCATGCGGCGATAGGCGTTGCACGCACCTTGCGTCACGTCTTGGCAGCTGACGAAGGCGAAGTTGACTTGGCGGTCGTCGGTTGGATCGGGCGCGGTCAACGTGCGGCCGGTGCGGCTTGCGTTGCCGTCTTGATCGACGAAGCGGTACCAGTATTCCGTCGCTGGTTGCAGACCGCCGGCGAGGAAGCGGCAGGTCCAATCGGTGTCCGCTGCGACCGTCATGCGGCCGCGCGCGACCACGTTTGCAAACTCGGAATCGTTCGCGACCTCGACGGTCATTCGAACTTTCCCGTCGGCGGGCCGCCTGGTCCAGAGGATCACGCTTTCGTGGTCTGGGTCGCCGGAGGCCACGCCTTGCGGAAAGAGATCGCGCCGTTCTTTCGCGTTTGCCGATGCGGCCAACGCGCGTCCGCCGCCGATCGCCAACCCTGCGCCGAGCGAGCCGGCAAGCGCCAGCCATTCGCGACGTGTCTTCGCGGTTTTGTGGATCATGTCTGCCCCCGACGTGTTCGCGCTGCCTCATCGTGCGCGCGATGTTCGGGCTAAACCACCCGGTCGCGGAAGACGAATCAAGTTTTCGTTGCGACTTGTGGGCAAGGGGCGTGCAGAGGCGAGCCCAGCCTCAATGCCAGGCTGTCAGGCGCCGGACGGTTGGTCCGGCGCCTCTCTCAGCTTCATTAAAACGTGTAGCTGAGGCGCGCCGTGATCAGGTGAACGGTCGCGTCGATGTCTTGGTGGTGTTGGGTCGTAAACGTCGGCTGTTGCGTGTTGAAACGGTCATCCGGCGAATAATTGCTGTAGTCGTAGCTCAGGCCTAAGACCAAGTTCGGTGCGATCGAACGATCGATGCCGGCGCCAATCGTCCAACCGCTTTCACGATCCGAGCTTGTGCTTGTGAGCGTGCCGGTTGAAATGACGTTCGACGAGATGTCGATTTCCGCGTTCGCGTAACCGCCCTTGAGGTAGAGCATCCAGTCACCCCACGTGTGACCAAGCTGAAGCACTGCGGTGAATTGGTCCGAAACCTCGACCGAGCGGGAGCGGTCGGCAAGGGCCACCGAAGACAGCGTGTCGTCCAATGAACCTGCCGTGTACGTCCCTTCGAGCCCTAAGACCCAATTCGGACCGATGTCGAAGCGAACGCCAAGCTGGGCGCCGCCCACGGCCCCGCTGTCGCTGAACGACAACGGTTCGGTGACCGGAAGCAGCGGTTGAGAGTGAACATAGTCTACGTCCGCGATCCCCATGCCGCCGTGAAGGCCGATGTAGACGCCCTCGAACGGCGTCGCGTTCGACGCCGTCAGTGAATAGAGCGAACACAATGCGGCGAGCGACGCCGCAGCCAGCAATTTCGTTTTCATAATCATTCCCCCAATGCCGAACTGCCGGCAACCCAGGCCCGCGCTCTAACACAGGGCGGTGCTACAGCCCGATCAAAACCGTGTGCCTGTGCCAAGAAAGCACTGCGAAAACATCGGGCGGTTGCGCCGCCGGTATTGGGGTTCGCCCGGGCGGCGCAAAATCACGAAAGGCGGAAGGATAATTAATTGTGTCCCTAGAACACGGCTTCCGCTTTTGTGCCCAGCATTTGACCGCGAACGAGTGGAATGGGCGGGCCGCCGTAGCTCAAGAACTTGTCGTGAAACTCTTTCCAGCCTTTGCGCCCGCCGTGCGGTGCCGTCCAGTCTTCGCGCAGACGGCGGATCATGAGTTTGCCATCGTGTAGTTCAAATATGCGGGATCATACGTGCCGCGGGCCGCTTGCTGTCTCGCGTTGCCTTCGTCTTGGTAGCACTGGCGGATGAACATGTTGCGCGATTGATCGACGCTCATGCGGCCGGTGTGCATCAAGATCGCCGAGAGGTAGCGGCAGTCGCGACGAAGGGCGTTCGAGAGCTCGCCGATGTGAGTCGCGTGGTCGCCGGCGTTCAAGCCTGCGTCCCACATCATTTCTTCGGTG
>JANLXP010000162.1:0-4299 GCA_031365165.1 Alphaproteobacteria bacterium | reverse complement strand
TCGTGTCTATGCGAAGCGCTTGCGCCCCGATGGTGAGCAAAGGAATGGCTGTTCGGCAGCACTGGGTCGGCGTAACGGTGATTGCAGCCTTGGCGGTGCAATGCGCGTTGCCCGTGCACGCCGCAGCGCCCACCGCTATCGCCGCAAAACCCGCTCAATTGGCGCCTCCCGCGATAAAAGAAGTATCGCTGTGCGATGGCGGTGGCGTCGTCCGCGGCTTCGTGCCGGCGAAGGCGACGAACAAACCACCGCCGACGTTCCCGGAGTTCGACGCATCGCATGACAGCGAAGGTTGGGTGCGAATCGGCTTCACGATCGATACGGAGGGCTCCACTCGCAACGTGGTCGTCCTCGACCGCATGGGATCCGAACGGATGATCTCCGCCGCGATCAGCGCGGTGAAGAATTGGGATTACAAACCCGCAACCCTGAACGGCCAACCCGCCGACCAATTCAACAACACCGCCGAAGTTCTCTACGAGTTGCAAACCGGGCAAACCCGCGCTGTCCATGACAACGTGATCAAGCTTTACGAGGACGGCCGCGACCTCGTGAACAAAGGCAAATATTCCGAAGGCATCGCGATCCTCGAAAGCGCAACGGAAGAGCGCTTAAACTTGTTCGAGCAGGCAATGATCTCCTTCGCGCTCGCCTACGCGTACCAGCTGTCGAACAACCCGCAGAAGGCGCTGCCATATATCCGCCACGCCATGATCGAAGACGGCCGCTATCTGGAAAAGCGGATCGCAAACCCAGCCAAGCGCCTGCGTATCCGTCTGGAGGCAGTCGCCGGTAACCCGCGCTATGTCGCGTGCGCGCCGTCGCTGGCGGAGACCGACGACTTCGACCCAACGGGCACCGACCGCAAAGACCTGACGCGCATTATCAGCAGCACCGTCACGCTGCTGAAAAGCATCACGCCCTATGTGCGTGCGGCGCGCGTGCCCGAACCCGCATCGGACGGCCACCCCGGCGTCTGGGAATACGACCTAATTCGCAAGAAATTCTCGTTCACCTCGATCACCGGGACGCTAACGAAGTTCCGCGCGAATTGCGTTGTGCACCTAGTCGAAGACGACGTGAAGCTCGCGAGCCAATGGTCCACGCCGGAGTTCTCCGGGCCCTGCACCCTGCGCGTTTGGGGCGAGCCCGGAACGACGTTCAAACTCGTCGAAGAATGGTGACTTAGCGGCCGAGCAGGCTGCGCAACATCCACGCCGTCTTCTCGTGTACCTGCAGGCGCTGCGTCAGCAAATCCATCGTCGGTTGATCGCTGGCGCGTTCCGCAGCAGGAAAAGCCTCGCGGCACGTCTTCGCCACGGTCTCGTGTCCGCGCAGGAGATTTTCGATCATCTGCGTCGCCGCCGGAACACTCTCGTCTTCCTTGATGGCCGATAGCAACGTAAACGCCTTGTACCCGCCGGGCGCAAAATGCCCGAGCGAACGAATGCGCTCCGCGATCAAGTCCACCGAATTCCAAAGCTCCGTGTACTGCACCATGAACATCGCGTGTAGATCGTTGAACTGCGGTCCGGTGACGTTCCAATGATAATTGTGCGTCTTGAGATAAAGCGTGTAGGTGTCCGCAAGAACCCGCGACAACCCCTCCGCGATCTGCTTGCGGTCCGAACTCGAAATGCCAATGTCGATGGGCGCGTCCGTTGCCATGATCTGGTCCTCTCGTTGCGCGAACGACATAGGACGAGCCGCCGCCCGTTTCCAGCCCAAACCAGGCCTTGGCGTCCCTAAAGTTTCAAACTACCGTCCCGCCATTCGACACTCCGGGAAGAAGCCCATGAATGACCGCGTAACACTCACCATCGACCAAGGCGTGGCCGACGTCCGTTTGGTGCGCACCGACAAGATGAACGCTCTGGATGACGCGATGTTCGAGGCGCTTATCGAAACCGGCACGCGCCTTAAAACGGAAAGTGGTGTGCGCGCCGTCGTCATCTCGGGCGAGGGCCGTGCATTCTGCGCCGGCCTCGACATGGGCAACTTTCAACGCACCGCGGCCGCAGGTCGCGAAGTCCGCGCCGAAGGGCGCCTAATGGCCCGCACGAACGGCATCGCAAACCGCCCGCAATACGCGGCCTGGGTCTGGCGCGAAGTGCCGGTGCCGGTCATCGCAGCGGTCCACGGTGTTGCCTTCGGCGGTGGCTTCCAAGTGATGCTGGGCGCCGACATCCGCTACGCCGCACCCAACACGCGCTTCTCGGTGATGGAGGTCAAGTGGGGCCTGGTGCCCGACATGGCAGGCACCATCCTATTGCGAAGCCTGGTCCGCGACGACGTCATCCGCGAGTTGACGTACACCGGCCGCGTCTTCGAAGCGCCGGAGGCTGAACGCCTGGGCCTCGTCACGCGCATCACCGCCGACCCGCGCGCGGCCGCACTCGAAACCGCACGCGAAATCGCGGGCAAGAACCCCGACGCGATTCGCGCTGCGAAGCGCATGTTCAACACGCTGCCGCTCGCGTCGGACGCCGACGGCTTGATGGCCGAGTCGCGCGAACAAACGGCCTTAGGCGGCTCGCCGAACCAAGTCGAAGCGGTCATGGCCCAACTGCAAAAGCGCGCGCCGAACTTCAAGGACCCCTAGGTGTCGAACTCAAACCTCGACGCCGGTGCCGAACTGCTTCGCCTGGCTTCGCTCGATTCGATGGAGGGCATCACACGGGCAGAGCCGTCCGCCCCGTCGTCGATCTTGCGTTATCTGCCACGCGGCGCGTTGCTGCATGCGATCTACCCCGGCGTACTCGTCGCGGCCACGATCGGGCTCGCAGCTACATTCCTCTCCGACCACTACGGCGCGCCGGTCATGTTGTTCGCGCTCTTGATCGGCATGGCGTTCCATTTCCTGCACGAGAGCGGCCGCTGCGTTGCCGGGATCGAGTTCACATCGCGCAACGTACTACGCACCGGCGTTGCTCTGCTGGGCGCGCGCATAACGCTCGATCAAATTGCAAGTCTGGGCGTCATCCCGGTCGCGATGGTGGTCGTCGGCGTGACGACGACGGTGCTCGTCGGGCTAGCACTGGCGCGCGCGCTCAAACTGAACTGGACGTTCGGCGTCCTCTCTGGCGGCGCGGTCGCAATCTGCGGCGTCGCAGCTGCGCTTGCCATCGCCTCGGTCTTGCCGCGAACGCGCGAAAGCGAACGCGACACGATCTTGACCGCGGTCAGCGTCACCGCGCTCTCCACGCTCGCCATGATCACCTATCCGATCCTGGTCGGCGCGTTCGGCTTCGACCACCGACACGCCGGCGTGTTCCTCGGCGGCACCATCCACGATGTCGCGCAAGTGGTCGGCGCCGGCTACATGATCTCGCCCGAAAGCGGCGACATCGCGACGTACGTGAAGATGTTGCGCGTCGCGATGTTGCTGCCTGTCGTCTTGGTGATCGCGTTCGTCCTGTCGCGCAGCCAACCGGGTGAGCGCCGATCGGCAACGCTTGTCCCCTGGTTTTTGATCGCGTTCGCAGTTCTTGTCGCCGTCAACTCGACAGGCGTTGTGCCAAAACCGGCAATCGATGCGATCACGAACGTCTCCCGTTGGTGTCTGGTGGCCGCGATCGCATCGCTGGGGATGAAGACCTCGTTCAAGGAACTTTTCGCCGTTGGCTGGCGCCCCGTCGGCCTCATGGTGATGGAGACGTTGTGGATAGCGTTGCTCGTTCTGGTGGCAGTGACATGGTTCGTCTAACGAACCTCTAAGTGCACCCACGCACACCGAACACCCGCGGGATGTATCGAATTGACAACCCTCGCACCCACGCGAGACGCTGATCGCTCAGTCCCCCGTGTAGGAGCCCCCGATGCGCCGCTCGTTGTCCGCCGCCGTATTGTTCTCGCTGAGTCTAGCCCCGGCATTCGCCGCCGATGGCACACAGTTCCGCGACAGCGAAGGCCGCTTCACCATCAACGTTCCAACGGGATGGCAATCTGCAACGCCCGAACAAAAAGGTTCGCTGGCCGTCCTGATGGCGTCGCCGCGCGATGAAGCCAACAAAGAAATTGGTGGCGTTTGCATGGTGATGGTCGACGCCACGCCACAAACAAAAGACACGCCGCAAGCCGAACTCGATGAAGCCTTCAGCCAAATCCTGACCGGCGATTTCTGGACACGCTCGCTCGCCGCGGGCGGCCTCAAAGATGTCGTCGTTCAAGATACCGGGCAAAAGGTTCAGCGCGGCCGCAAGATCTACTACTTCGTCGCCACCGCCACGATGAAAGACGCCGAAGGGGTCTTCGAAGCGACCAGCAAGCAAGTCGTCCACGTCGTACCCGGCAGCCTCT
>JANLXP010000160.1:0-2987 GCA_031365165.1 Alphaproteobacteria bacterium | reverse complement strand
CATGCCGGAAAAGATGAAACCCACCTTCTCCAACGCCTCCCGATAGTCGAGGTTCACCTCGTAACGGTGGCGATGGCGCTCTTCGATCTCGGTTGTCCCGTAGATCTCGGCAACCTTGCTCCCGCGCTTCAGCAGCGCGGCATACTTGCCCAGCCGCATCGTGCCGCCCAAGTCTCCGCCGGCGCGGCGCTTCTCAAGCTGATTGCCCTGCATCCATTCCGTCATGAGACCAACGAGGATGTGCTTCGCCGGCCCGAATTCCGTCGAACTTGCATCCTCCATATTGAGCAGATTGCGCGCTGCTTCAATGACAGCCATCTGCAATCCGAAGCAAATGCCGAAATAGGGCACCTTGCGCGTGCGCGCAAACTTCGCCGCCTCGATCTTGCCCTTGGTACCACGCTCGCCGAACCCGCCCGGCACCAGAATTGCGTGCACGTCTTCCAACGCCTGAATATGTCCCGGCTGCTCGAAGATCTCTGACTCGATCCACTCGGCCTTCACGCGCACGTTGTTCGCGATGCCACCATGCGTCAGCGCCTCGTTAAGCGATTTGTAGGCGTCGAGCAGCCCCGTGTACTTGCCCACGATCGCAATCTTGACCTCGCCCTCGGGGTCTTTGATGCGCTTCACGACGGTCTTCCAGCGATCCAAATTCGGAGCGACCGGATCCTTGACCCCAAAGATCGACAGAACTTCGTCGTCGAGCCCTTGCGCGTGATAGCTGAGCGGCACCTCGTAAATCGTCTTGACGTCCAAAGCCTGGATCACGCTCGACGGGCGCACGTTGCAGAACAAAGCAATCTTGCTCCGCTCGTCCGCCGGGACCTCGCGATCCGAACGGCAAAGAACGATGTCGGGCTGAATACCGATTGAGCGCAACTCCTTCACGGAGTGCTGCGTCGGCTTTGTCTTCAACTCACCCGACGCCGCGATATAGGGCACCAGCGTCACGTGAATGTAGAGCGTCTGTCCGCGCCCTAGATCGTTCTTCAACTGCCGGATCGCCTCGAAGAACGGCAAGCCCTCGATGTCGCCAACCGTGCCGCCGATCTCGCAGAGTACGAAGTCGACATCGTCCGTGTTGTCCACGACGAACGCTTTGATCGCATTCGTGACGTGCGGGATCACCTGGATCGTCGCGCCAAGATAGTCTCCGCGCCGCTCGCGCGTGAGAATATCCATGTAGAGGCGGCCGGTCGTGATGTTGTCGCCCTTGGTCGCCGACACGCCCGTGAAGCGTTCGTAGTGACCGAGGTCGAGATCGGTTTCCGCACCATCGTCGGTCACGAACACTTCGCCGTGTTGATACGGCGACATCGTTCCCGGATCGATGTTCAGATACGGATCGAGTTTGCGAAGACGAACCTTGAACCCGCGCGCTTGAAGAAGCGAGCCGAGTGCCGCAGAAGCGAGACCTTTTCCAAGGGAGGAGACCACGCCGCCGGTAATGAAAATAAACCGCGCCATGGGCTTGCACCATAACCAGCTAGAGAAAACGCAAACAAGAAAATTCTCTGCGTACCTGTGGAACGCGTTTCACAGGTACGCACGGCACGTTAACGAAGGCGGAAATCCGCTACGGCGTACCACCGCTCGGCTGAGCGGGCGGCGTCGAAGGTGTCGGTTGTCCACCGGCTGGTGCCGGTGCCGCAGGCGCGGCGGGGACGGGAATCGATGAGGGATTCGCCGGAACCGGTGTCGGCGATGGTGATGTCGGCGTGAGCGGTGCGCCCGGAAGCGTCGTCAACGGTCCGTTCGTTCCAGGCGTCAAAGGCCCTGCCGTACGCGACGCCTTCGCGACGAGCGCGAGTCCAATCGACGTCGAAATGAAGATGGCAGCCAAGATCACAGTCGTGCGCGTCAACGCGTTCGCAGCACCCCGTCCTGTCATCAAGCCGCCCGCGCCACCGCCTGTGCCGAGGCCAAGGCCTCCGCCTTCCGACCGCTGCAACAGAATGACGCCGATCATCGAAATGCACACGACGATCTGGATGGTCAGGAGAATCGGAAACAGGGCGGACATCGGATTGGCTCGTCAAATCGCGGGACGAAAATTCGCCCTCAAGAAGCCGCGGGTTGTAGCCGAATGGGCTCTCGATGGCCACCCCTAGCTTCTGCGGCAAAGACGGGGGTATTTGGCGGAGAAATATCAGGCTCCGGCCTAGCTTCCGCCACGAACCGCGCCGATATTTGCGCCCTTCGGATTCGCTTGGGAAGCGCTCATGCCCTCAATCGCTCGCACCGCAATCCTGTGTACTTTTATTGGCCTCGCAGCTTGCGAGAACAAACCGCCGGTAACGTCGACCGCACCAACGCCGCCGCCAACGCAATCCGGTGCGCTAACGCTGCCGGAGGACGCCCCAGCCTCCAGCCATTTCGCGGCCGTGCGGATCGGCACACCAGGAGCGCCGGAAGTCATCGGCTCCTACACGCGCGGCTGCATCTCGGGCGCATCACAACTGCCGCTCGATGGGGAGCACTGGCAAGTCGTGCATCCCTCCCGCAATCGCGCGTGGGGCCATACCGACTTGATCGCATTCGTGCACACACTAGGCGACCGCGTCGCGGCTGACGGCTTCCGCGGCGTACTGATCGGCGACTTGGCGCAGCCGCGCGGCGGACCGCTGCCGTCCGACCACAACTCGCACCAAGTCGGCCTCGACGCCGACATCTGGCTGACGCCGATGCCCGCGCGCGCACTCACGACGACTGAGCGCGACAGCTTCGATCCGCCCTCGCTCGTCAACTTCACCACCATGCGCGTCACCAGCGGGTTCGGTGATGCGCAATATTCGCTGCTCCGCCGCGCGGCCGAAACGCCCGGGGTCGAACGCATCTTCATCTCGCCACCGATCAAGCGCGCGATGTGCGACCGCACCACCAGCGGCGACCGCTCCTGGTTGCGCAAGCTCCGTCCGTGGATGGGGCACGCTTCGCATATGCACGTGCGCCTCGCCTGCCCCGCCGGCAGCAGCAATTGCAAA
>JANLXP010000139.1:0-2526 GCA_031365165.1 Alphaproteobacteria bacterium | reverse complement strand
GTTCTTCGGCATGACGCCGCGCACGATTTGTGTGCTCGCCGCGTCGGGCGTGTCGTTCAAGTCGCCCAGAACGATCACCGGCTTTCGCGTCGCGTTTATGTCGGCGAGAATCAGGTGACGCAGTGCCGCAGCTTCGGCTGCGCGCACGATCGTCGCGCGGGTTTGGCCGAGCGAGGCGGCGAACGGATTGTCGCCGTCTTCGCCTTCGCGGAACATCGGACCTTTCGACTTTAGGTGCGTCACGTAGACGATGAGCTCGAGGCCGCCGATATCGACGACGGCGCGCAGAACTGGACGCTGAAACACCGGGACGGCGATCGGAACGTGGCTGATGCCGGCGTTTGTTCGCAGCGGGATCGTCAGATCGACCGATGCGGGAAATTCCACGGTCGTCGTCGCGCTCTTGATCGGAAAACGCGAGATCAGCCCGAGGCGCGGGCGCTTGGCGAGATCGCCTGTCAGATTGTCCAAGCGCGACGCGCCGGGCGCGATAACGTTGGCGCCGCCAGCGAAGTGGACGCTGCGCTTTACGGCGTCGCTCAGCACCTCGTCGAACCACACTTCTTGGATGCCCACGATATCGGCCTTGGCGCGCGTGAGCGTCGCCGCGATCCAGTTTACCTTCGTGTCGTACTGTTCGCGCGTCTCCGGGTACCGGTCGTAGTAGCGCACGTCCGGCAGGACTAGGTTTTCGACATTGAACGAGGCGATGCGGAATCGCATGCGGCCACTCTACACCACGGAGCGCTGGCGTAGGGCGCGGGCCTCCTGCTGCATCGCAAAGAGGCCTGCGATCACGATGAGAGCGGTGCCCACGAGGGCGAGATCGTTTGGACGTTCGTTCCAGAGCAGGTAGCCATAGAGGGTCGCCCAGACGACCGCCGAGTAGCGGAACGGCGAGACGACCGAGACCTCTACGTCGCGGAAGGCGATTACGACGAACACGATCCCAAGCGTGACGAGGACTGCGGAAGCCGCGAGGAGCGTCGCGCTATTCGTCGTGAGCGCGCCCCACGGTTGGGTTTCGAGGCCGGCGAAGCCCATAAGGCAAACGACGACGGTGCTCGAGAATGTCACGACGCCAGTCGGCACGTCCGTTCCGATGTAGCGCGTGACGAGGTCGCGCGCCACGACGAGCAGCGCCATGATCAACGCGCCGACGACGTGGATGCTTACGCCTTGGGTCGTGGGCTGAGCGACGAGGATCACGCCGATGAAGCCGATGGCGACCGCGGTCCAGCGCGCCCGACCAACGCTTTCGCCGAGCAGCACGGCAGACATGATGGTCAGGATCAGCGGCGTCACTTGCGAGATGACGGTGATTTGGCCGAGCTGCAGATGCGGAAGCGAGATGAGGAAGAACACCGCCACCGCGCCTTCGATGATCGCGCGAATGATCACGAGCGGACGCAGCACCATGTACCAGTGACGCCAACTAACCGTTGCAGCGAGGATGGCGCCGACGAGATAGACCGCCATCATGCCGCGCACAGCCATGATTTGGCTGGGCGCCAGCGTTTCGCCCGCAAGCTTCACAATGCTGTCGCTCATCAAGAACAGCGCTTGCGAAACCAGCATGGCAAAGATGCCGCGCAAATTCGCGGCGCTGGACGGCCGATCCCCCACGACGTCTTCCCCCTTACGGAGAATGTTGCATGAAGCTCGACACCAGGCGATACCCAGCGAAGATTACAGGTTAGCCGCGTTTACTATGCTTTCAGTAGCCCGGTGGCGCCATCGTCGTTATCGGCGTGCGGTAACCCATGTTGTCGATCGTGCGTTTTAGATCGACGTCGGGCGCGTTGTCGGAGCCGGAGCCAGGCGCTCGCGATTCTAAGTCTTTGGCCGTGAAGTCCATGCGCGTGTCGTAGGTGCGATCAATTTGATTGCGCAGGCGCTGCATTGCTTCGTACCAGCGGTTCTTGGCGGCCGGGTTATGGCACGAGGCGAGTTCTTCAGGTGTGACCGCACCCCAGCGACGTTCGATGCAGTCATAAGGATCGAACGATAGGCGGAACAAGCGATCGACAACGTCGCCATAGTGCAGGGTTATGCGATTGCCGGCGGAGTTCGTGTAGACGACCGTGCAGACATCCGCGCTGTACTCGTACGCGCGCTGCAAATCTTCCTTCAAGTTCAGACCGTCATACGAAATGCGCTCGTCGCGCTTCATCCACATACCGATCAAGCGGTCCATATCCTCGCGGAAAGCGCGGAACGCGGTCTTGAGACGCGCATCGCGTGAGGGCGTGGAATAGATTTCCCACTCCATGTTGTCGGTGCCGTAGATGTTCGGCGGCAGGCGTTCGGGATGCGCCTTGCGGTCGATGCGTGCTTCGATCGCCATTTCGACGAAGCGCTGACGGTCGTAGAGATCGTTGCACAGTGTCTTTATGGTCGCCTTGAGTTCGGCGACCGGATTGAAGCTCGTCTTGCCGCCGGCCATCGCAATGCGGACGTATTCGTAGAAGCCGACTTCCAAGCCGTTGTAGCTGAACTTGCCGGCGCGCCAGTCGTCGCGCGGAC
>JANLXP010000137.1:0-1238 GCA_031365165.1 Alphaproteobacteria bacterium | reverse complement strand
ATCTCCATGACGCGGTTCGTGACCGGATCGCGTTTTTGCGAGGAAATCTCGCGCATCATTTCTTCGGCGACGCGGTCGGTACACTTCGACCAAGCGTCGACGACTTTGTTGTATTTTTCGCCTTCCGTGATGAAGCCGTCTTGGTACTGTTTCTCGTAATCCTTGATCTGTTTGCGCGTCTCTTCGACCAAGCGTTCTTTCGTGTGCGGAACGACCATGTCGTCCTTACCGAACGAGATGCCGGCCTTGTAGGCTTCCTTGAAACCCAGTGCCATGATCGCGTCGGCGAACAGAACAGTCTCTTTCTGACCGCAGTGGCGATAGACGATATCGATCAGCGCCGAGATCTCGGGCTTACGCAGAACGCGGTTCACCATCGTGAAGGGCACGTTCGGATGGCGCGGCAAATGCTCCGCTATCATCAAGCGGCCCGGCGTGGTGTTGACGCGCACGATCGTGGGTTTGCCCTGTGCGTCCACCGTCTTGTAACGGACGTTGATCTTCGAGTGCAGCGTCAGGACGTTTTGCGCGAGCGCGTGCTCAACTTCGCCCATGTCGACGAAGCTCTTGCCCTCGCCCGGTTCGCCGTCGCGGTCGAGCGAGCAGTAGTAGATGCCGAGCACGATGTCCTGGCTCGGCACGATGATCGGCTTGCCGTTCGCGGGGCTCAAGATGTTGTTCGTCGACATCATGAGAACGCGCGCTTCCAACTGCGCTTCAAGCGACAGCGGAACGTGCACGGCCATTTGGTCGCCGTCGAAGTCGGCGTTGAACGCCGTGCAGACCAGCGGGTGAAGCTGGATCGCCTTGCCTTCGATCAACACTGGTTCGAACGCTTGGATGCCCAGACGGTGGAGCGTCGGCGCGCGGTTCAGAAGGACGGGATGCTCGCGAATGACTTCGGCGAGGATGTCCCAGACTTCGGGGCGTTCCTTCTCGACCATCTTCTTCGACTGTTTGACGGTCGCAGAGAGGCCCTTCGCCTCAAGCCGGTTGTAGATAAACGGCTTGAAGAGCTCCAGCGCCATCTTCTTGGGTAGGCCGCACTGATGGAGCTTCAGTTCGGGACCGACGACGATCACCGAACGGCCCGAATAATCGACGCGCTTGCCCAGCAGGTTCTGCAGGAAGCGCCCCTGCTTGCCCTTGAGCATGTCCGATAGCGACTTCAACGGCCGCTTGTTGGCGCCCGTGATGGCGCGCCCGCGGCGGCCATTGTCAAACAGCGCGTCCACCGC
>JANLXP010000134.1:0-6055 GCA_031365165.1 Alphaproteobacteria bacterium | reverse complement strand
CTTGGCGACCGTCAGGGCGTGGCGCGGGCCGGGTTGCTAGACTTCCAAGACGCGCTGGCTGGGTCGGCTGCGTACGATCTGATTTCGCTGACAGAAGATGCGCGGCGTGAGGTGAGTGTCGATCTCGCGGGTGCGATGACGGAACGTTACATCGATTTGCGGTGTCGCATGGATCCCGCGTTCGATAAAGATGCGTTCCGGTTTGCGGCGGCGTTGCTTGCCGCTCAGCGCAATACGAAAATTGTCGGCATCTTCTCGCGGCTTTGGAAGCGGGACGGCAAGCCGCGCTACACGCAGTATCTGCCGCGCATGTGGGGGTATCTCGATCGCGATCTCAGCCATCCGGCGTTGGCCGAGCTGAAGGCGTGGTTCGACCGGCACATTCCCCGTGCGTGGCGCGGCACGTTGGGGAACTGAGATGGCGTTTCATCCCACTCGCGGCATGGTGTTGGCGGCGGGGCTTGGCACGCGGATGCGGCCGCTGACGAACGACCGGCCGAAGTCGCTTGTCGAGGTTGCGGGGCGCACGCTGCTCGACCACGCGATCGACCGGTTCGTCGCCGTGGGCGTGAAGATGATTGTCGTCAACGTGCACTACAAAGGCGAGATGATCATCGCGCATTTGAAGGACCGTAAGGACGTCGAGATCCGCATTCAGGACGAACGCGATAAGCTGCTCGATACCGGCGGTGCGTTGAAGCGCGCCCTGCCGCAGTTCGAGAACGAACCCGTCTTCACCTACAACAGCGACTCGATCTGGCTTGAGAGCTTGGGGTCTAATTTGGGCCGCATGGCCGCGACGTGGGACGATGCGGCGATGGACTGCCTGATGTTGATGGCGCCGACGTTTAGCTCGATCGGACTTGAGGGCAAAGGTGACTTCACGATGGATTCTACGGGTAAGCTGAAGCGGCGCGAAGCACAACGTGTGGCGCCGTTTGCGTGGCCGGGCGTGCAGATCATTCACCCGCGGTTGATCGCGCGCGGGCCCGATGGACCGTTCTCGACGAACAGGCTCTGGGACATGGCGATTGCGCAGGAGCGCTTGTTCGGCATCCGGCTTGACGGGAAGTGGATGCATATCGGAACGCCCGAGGCCAAGGCCGAAGCAGACGAATTTATGGCCGTCCGCCATTACGCGCCTTAAGCCCGGGCCATGCGCCGGATCAACCTTTTCACGATCCCACCGGGTGCCGCCTTTGCCGATGAACTTGCGCGTGGCGTTCTGGCGCGATTTTCGGACGACGATCCATTCGCGCTGTCGCGTGCGCTGATCCTGCTGCCGACGCGGCGCGCGATCCGCACGCTTGGTGAAGCCTTTGCGCGGGTGGCGCCTGGGCGCGTTGCGGTGCTGCCGCGGATGCGGGCGCTTGGCGATTTCGACGATGCGCCGTCGTTGCTTGAAGACGATTCGGACGATGCTGTGCGCGAGCTTGGCGTCGATCTGCCGGCGCCCTTGTCGCCGTTCCGGCGCGAGCTGTTGCTTGCGAAGATGATCCAGCAGTGGTCGGCGCGGCTTGCGGAGCAAGAAGATGCGCGCACGCTTGGCGCGGCGACGCCTGCGCATGCGTTGAAGCTTGCGCGCGAGCTTGCGCAGTTGCTCGATCAGGCAACTGCCGAGGGTCTCGCGTGGGAGCGCTTGCAAACACTGGTGCCGCACGAGTTGTCGCGCCACTGGGAGAAGACGCTTCAGTTTCTTTCGATACTCACCAAGGAATGGCCCGCGATTCTTGTGGCGGAAGGGGCCTCCGATCCGGCCGCGCATCGCGACACGGCATTGCGCCAGGCGGCGGCGCGATGGCGCGAGGTGGCGCCCGGCTTTCCGGTGATTGCGGCGGGTTCGACGGGCAGCGTGCCGGCGACGGCGGAGTTGCTGCGTACGATTGCGTACATGCCGAACGGTGCCGTGGTGTTGCCCGGCATCGATCTCGAACTCGATCGCGAGACGTGGGAGGCGACGGAGGCGGGGCATCCGCAACACGGCATGCGTCAGTTGCTCGCCAAGATGGACGCGACGCGCGGCGACGTTGAGGCGTGGACTGACCGTGCGCCGCATCGGGCGCGCGTGCGGTTGTTGGCTGAGGCGCTGCGGCCTGCCGCGAAGACGCCGGCGTGGCGCGATCTCGTCGAAGAGCGGCGTGCTGAAATCGCAGAGGGTTTGCGCGGGCTTTCGGTTGTGGTTGCGCACACGCCGTCCGAGGAGGCGCTCGTCATTGCGCTTGCGTTGCGCGAAGCAATCGAGACGCCGGGCAAGACCGCGGCGCTTGTGACGCCGGATCGCACGCTGGCGCGGCGCGTTGCAGGCGAGCTCAAGCGGTGGGGGATTGCGATCGACGATTCCGCCGGTGTGCCGCTTTCGCAGACGCTTCCCGGGCGGTTCCTTTCGCTTATTGCGGATGCGGCGGCGCAGGAGTTTGCGCCGGTGCAGTTGCTTGCGTTGCTCAAGCATCCGCTTGCGGTGCTCGGGTTCGAGACGGCAGCCGAAGCGCGGGCGCTCACGATTGACCTTGAAGTGCAGGCTTTGCGCGGGGCGCGTCCGGCGGCCGGCGTTGCCGGGTTGCGTGCAGCTGTCGATCCGCTGTCGTCGGCCGCCAAATTGGTCGAGCGGCTCGACACGGCGTGCGGTTCGTTTGCGGCGGCGATGGCGGGCGATGCGTTGGACGTGATGAGGCTCGCGCAGTTGCATCGCGAGGCGGGCGAGCTTCTGAGCGGCTTCGCGAAGTCGACAGCGCAACCGTTGTGGGAGGGCGATGCGGGGGAAGCCGCCTTCAATATGTTCGAACAGCTAGCGACGGCTGCCGACGGTGTCGGCCTGTCGATGCGCGGTGGCGAATACGCGGCGTTCATCCGAACGGTGATGGATGTGATCTCGGTGCGGCCGCATCTGGGGCAGCACCCGCGGCTTTCGATTTTGGGGCCGTTGGAAGTGCGTTTGCAGCACGCGGATTTGATGATTCTGGGCGGGTTGAACGAGGGTGTGTGGCCGCCCACGACCGATCCGGGACCGTGGCTCAACCGGCCGATGCGGCACGAGCTCGAGGTCAGCCAGCCGGAGCGGCGCGTCGGCCTCTCTGCACATGATTTCACGCAAGCCGCTTCCGGGGACGAGGTGTTGCTAACGCGGGCGGAGAAGGACAGCGGTGCGCCCACGACACCGTCGCGCTGGGTGACGCGGCTTACGATGCTGGTGGGTGGTGCGGGCTTTGGCGAGTTGCTGGAGAATAGGCGGTTGGTCGAGGTCGCGCGGCGGATCGACAAGCCGATCTTGCCGCCAAAGGCGATCGAGCCGCCGGCACCGAAGCCGCCGCTTGCGGCGCGCCCGCGGGCTTTGCCGGTGACGCAGGTCGAGCTTTGGTTGCGCGATCCGTACGCGCTTTATGCGAAGAAGATTTTGAATCTGCGGAAGCTCGACCCGATCGATATGGCGCCGGCCGCGGCCGAGCGTGGGTCGGTTATTCACGATGCGTTGGATAAGTTCGTGAAGCTTTATCCGGCTGGCTTGCCGGACGAGCAGGAGGCGCTGGGTGCGTTGATGCAGTGCGGGCAGGAGGCGTTCGGCGACTTGCTCGATCAGCCCGGCGTGCGCGGGTTTTGGTGGCCGCGGTATGAGCGCATTGCGAAGTGGTTCCTGACATTCGAGCGCGAGCGGCGGGTGCGCGCGGGGACGGTGTTGGCGGAGCAGGTGGGGACGCTTTCAATTCCCGCACCCGGTGGCGTCTTCACGCTGAGCGCGAAGGCGGATCGCATCGAGCTGCTCGGCAATGGTGCCATCGCGATCGCCGATTACAAGACGGGAACGCCGCCGACTGCGCCGCAGGTGATGTCGGGGTTGAGCCCGCAGTTGACGCTTGAAGCAGCGATTGCGCTTGAGGGCGGGTTTCCGGGCGTCGCGGCGGCTACGGTCGACGAGCTGGTTTACATCGCGTTGAAGGGTGCGGCGGTTGCGGGGGACGAGCAGATCCTCGACTTCGCGAAGTCGGACGCAAACGCGGAAGCGGCGAAGGCGAAGGCGGGGTTGCAGAAGTTCGTGAGCCAGTTCGATTCATTGGACACGGCTTATTTGTCGAAGCCGCGTGTGCTGCTGGAGCGGTATGCGGGCGATTACGATCACTTGGCGCGCGTCAAGGAGTGGTCGTCGGGGGACGACGAACTATGAGCGTCCACGAGCAACATCTCGCGACCGATCCATGGACGTCCGTTTGGGTGTCGGCGAACGCCGGCTCGGGCAAGACGCACGTGCTGGTCGATCGGATCGCGCGGCTGTTGCTCGACGGCAGCCCGCCAGACCGGCTGCTGTGCCTGACGTTCACGCGCGCTGCCGCGGCCGAGATGTCGACGCGGCTCTTCAAGCGGCTTGGCGCTTGGACGTTGATTCCGGACGACGAACTCGCCGCAGATTTGGAACAGCTGACGGGCAGCGATGCCAACGAGTTGATGCTGGAGCGGGCTCGGCGGTTGTTTGCCGAGGCGCTGGAATCGCCGGGTGGCTTGCGCATTCAGACAATTCACGCGTTTTGCGAGCGATTGTTGAAGCGCTTTCCGCTCGAAGCCGGTGTCGTTCCGCAGTTCTCCGTGCTCGACGAGCGGGCGACGGAGGAGTTGATCGACGAGGCGAAAGATATCGTCTTGCGTCAGGCGGCTACCACGGATGCGGCACTGGCGGCTGCAATCGCAGCGCTGACGGCCTATGCGGGCGAGGAGCGGTTCGACGAGCTGATGCGCAGGATCGCGGGTGAGCGGGGTTGGGTCGAGGCGTTCCTCGATCGTGCGTCGCCTTTGGATGGCGCATTGCGGGATTCGGTCGGGCTTGATCTCACCGCGAACGAGCGGTCGATCTTGGACGACACGCTGGCAGCGATTGAACCCGGTGATCTGACTCGCGTGGTAGCGGCGCTGTCTCGCGGTTCGGAGGCGGATCGAAAGCGGGCGGAGACGATCCGGCGCTTTGGCGCGGAGCGGGATCGAGCGCGGTTCGAGCGGTTTTTGGAGGTGTTCCTGACGCAAGACGGTAAGCGACGGAAAGCGCTTGCGACGAAAGCTGTGCTCACGAATGAGCCGGCTGCCGGCAATTTGCTGGATCAGTTCGGCGACGTCGCCGAGGGTGCGCGCGACCGGTTGAACGCGCTCTTCGTCGCTGAAACGTCCGGTTATCTGCTCACGGTCGCGCACGCGATGCTGCGGGCTTATGCGGGGCTGAAGAACCGGCGCGCGGTACTCGACTACGACGATTTGATCGCGCATGCGGTGGCGCTGTTTTCGAGCCCGGGTGCGGGGTGGATCCTCTACAAGCTCGACGGCGGGATCGACCACATCTTGGTGGACGAGGCGCAGGACACGAGCCCGCGTCAGTGGGAGATCATCAAGGCGATCGCGGAGGAGTTCTTCGCGGGCAAGGGTGCCGATCGTGCGCATCGCGTGGTTCAGCGTACGGTGTTCTCGGTCGGCGACACGAAGCAGTCGATCATGTCGTTCCAAGGCGCGCGGCCCGCGTCGTTCGCCGAGACGCGGACCGTGATCGAGCAGCAAGCCTTCGGCGCCAAGGTCGACTTTGCGCGCGTACCGTTGGTCAATTCGTTCCGCACGGCGCCGCTCATTCTGCAGTTCGTCGACGAGGTTTTCGGGGATGCGGCTGTGCGCGAGGGCGTGCTGTTCGACGAAGACGACGTGCGCCATGTGGCTGTTCGGCGCGATATCCCGGGGCTGGTAGAACTTTGGCCTGTGGTGGAGCCGCCGGATTTACCGGAAGCGGAGATGTGGGACGCGCCGAAGGATCGGGTCGCCGCCGATCATCCGGCGGTGACGTTGGCGCAGACGATTGCCACGCGCATCGCGCAATGGATCGAAGGCGGCGAAGCCGTTTTCGACAAGCAGATGCAGCGGCTGCGTCCCATGACGGCCGGCGACGTGATGGTGCTGGTGCGGCGGCGCAATCTGCTTGCGGAAGAAATTATCCGCCAATTGAAGCGACGCTCTATCCCGGTTGCCGGTGCTGACCGGTTGAAGTTGGCCGAACACATCGCGGTCATGGATTTGATCGCGCTGGCGCGGTTTGCGC
>JANLXP010000112.1:0-1479 GCA_031365165.1 Alphaproteobacteria bacterium | reverse complement strand
GGGCGCTGCACGGCTCGGCCTCGATCTTTACGTTGGGCAACTTCGAGACCGGCGCCTCGCGATCGGCGCCCGTCGAACCCATCGGGCCTTATGAAGTGGATGCGTGGGGCTATGGCCTGACACTCGGCCTGTCGGCGCGCTTCTAAGCGCAACGGGATGAGTTGAATACGGCGACAGCGTGCCTGTTTCCCGGCGTTCGTCGCGACGGGACCGGTATCATGTCGCCGTATTCTTGCTGGCGCCCGGCATAGGGCTTCTGTGCCTCAGTGTTGCCGTGGGCGATGGATATCACTCAAGTCCTGCACGATTTCGCCGGTTCGGCGTCACAGGTGATTTCACACCCGCTCGCTTGCCGTCATGCGGATCACTAGGGGTTATTTCACCGCGGGGTTGATTGCGAGCGAGGCGCCGGCTGCTTCGCCGGCTTCGAAGGCGGTGGCGGAGATTGTGCGTGTTGGGGCGCGGGCGGAGCGCAGGTTTAGGTTCAGCTTCTTCAGTTCGGTATCGACGACGGCGGATTTGAGTACGACGAGCGCGCGGCCGGAGGTTTCGTTGGCGGCGTCGCGGGCGGCCTTCATTGCGTTCAACTTCTCGGCGATCGATATGACCATGCCGAACGTGAACGAGGAATTCGCCAGATGGCGCTCGTTGTGGCGGAAGCGCTGATATGCCTTTGATGTTTTGTAGCAGCCGAGTTCGCTGCGTACGGCGCCGTCGATCATCTCCGTCAGGTAGTGCGCGACTTCGACGTCGGAGCGTAGACCGAAGAAGACATAGCGCGTCTCGCCGGCCGTATTTTTCTCCCGCCAAACCCTGCAGTCGCAGAAATTCGCGATCGCGCCGATGCAGGCATCGAGCGGCACGCGCCTCTTGCGATGGGTTTCGAAGGCGCGCTGCTCGCACGGCGCCTCGCGCAGTTCAATGTCGCTGAGCGACAGGTCGTACCGGTCAAGCAACTCGGCCACCTTCGCCGCGGCGGCCAACGCCTCACTCTCGGTGCAGCCGTTGTCGATCGTCTTCGCGCGCAACGCCTGAATGCGCGATTTGAGGCCGTCGAGATCAGCGGTCATGGGTGCGCTCTGGGAAATGTCACGCTAGAGGTGGCGAAGGTAGTCCATTCGAACGTGCAGAACGCGGACTATCAGGATTCCGGCCCTCGATGTCTTGTAGAAGATCATATGGCTGCGGTAGCGGCGGCGAAAGTAGCTTGGCCGAATGTCGTCGCTCTTCGTGCCTAGCGTAGGCTCGTTTGCGAGTTCCCGAAATGTGTCGTGGAGACCGTTGAGGTAGCGGTCTGTTTGCACTTCGTCCCAGGTTTCGAGCGTAAAGCGGGCAATTTCGAAGATGTCGCGATCTGCTTCGGCGGTAAGGCGATAGTCAGCCATCGTTGCGCGAGCGTGCGCGCTTTGCGGCGGCGAGGATGTCGGGCACTTGGCGCTTGCTGACGCCGCTGCGTTCGCCCTTGCGCAGTTCGCCGAC
>JANLXP010000203.1:0-3004 GCA_031365165.1 Alphaproteobacteria bacterium | reverse complement strand
GGTCGATCAATTGCACGCCCACGCGATGACCGGCGTGGGCCGTGTGCACGGCGACCTCTTCGATATAGGCCATGCCGTCTTTGGCCGACCAGATGAGAAAGCCTGCGATCGCGCACGTATCGTCGTGCGCCACCAAAAGCTGGCCGGCTGCTGCGCGGTCTTCGAAGATGGTTTTGGGCGTGGGCTCATGGTCTGCGATATCGGCCATGCCGACGTCGCGAAAGCGAGCGCCGGCAGCCAGCTCGACTAATTGGAGTTGAGCGGCCTGCGCAGGCAGGCCGCGCTCAATCCGATAGGCCACTATTTCGGCCGGAACGACATCCGGTGAATCCACCACTCGCCGCGCGGCCCCTTGATCCAGGTCGCTTCGAATTTGCCGGTGTTGGTCGCGGTCTTCCCGTTCGGAAGCTGTGCCGATTGCGTGAACTCACCCGTGTGGATGACGGCGGGGCCGTTGTAGGTGATGTATTCGGTCTTCATTCCGAACGAGAGCACGTGTACGCCGGTGTTTGCCTCAAGCGCGTTGCGAATGGCATCGCGACCGCGCAGCGGACCGCTTTGGCGTTCCCAAACGCCGTCGGGCGAATACGCGTTCGAAATAGCAGTCGCGTCTTGCGCCGCCATCAACGACGCGAAGCGCTGCGACGCGGCTTCGACCTGGCGCTCGGTCGTGGGCCCGTAGCTCACGGGCGTTGGTTGGTAAGGTTTGTCCAGGAGCATTTGCTCGCAGGCGGCGAGCGACAATGCGACGAGCAGAACGGCGATACGCTTCATTAGTTCACGACCTCAAAGAGACCGGCCGCGCCCATGCCGCCGCCGATGCACATTGTGACAACTACGTTCTTGGCTTTGCGGCGGCGTCCTTCGATCAGCGCGTGGCCGGCGAGACGAGCACCGGTCATGCCGAAGGGGTGGCCGATCGAGATCGAACCGCCGTTGACGTTTAGCTTCTCGTGCGGGATGTCGAGGCGATCCATGCAGTAGATCACTTGGCTCGCGAACGCCTCATTCAATTCCCACAAATCGATATCATTGACCTTCAGGCCATGGCGCTGCAGCAGGCGCGGCACGGCGAAGACGGGACCGATCCCCATTTCGTCGGGCTCGCAACCAGCGACCGCGAAGCCTTTGAAGATGCCGAGCGGCTTTAGATTTCGCTTCGCCGCTTCCTTCGCTTCCATCAGCACGGCGGCGGAGGCGCCGTCCGAGAGTTGGCTGGCGTTTCCGGCCGTCACGAACTTGTCGCCGCCCTTCACGGGCTTCAGCGCAGCTAGTGCTTCGTAGGTCGTGTCGGGGCGATTGCATTCGTCTTTGGTGACTGTGTACGGCACGTTCTTCGTTTCGCCGGTTTCTTTGTTCACGGTCGTCATGACCGTTTCCATCGGCACGATTTCGTCGGCGAACTTGTTCGCTTGTTGCGCCGCGGCTGTGCGCTTCTGGCTTTCGTAGGAGAAGCGGTCTTGGCGCTCGCGGCTGATGTTGTAGCGCGCGGCAACGATGTCGGCGGTGTCGATCATCGGCATCCAGAGTGCCGGATAGGTCTGCATCAGCTTTTCTTCGGTGATGCGATTGACGTTCAGCGTGCCTTGCACGAGCGAGATCGATTCCACGCCCGCGCCGATTGCGATCGGAACGCCTTCGTTGACGATGCGGCCTGCGGCGACGGCGATCGCCTGCAGGCCCGACGAGCAGAAGCGGTTGATTGTCGTGCCCGACGTCGTCACCGGACAGCCCGCCCAGATCGCGGCGAGGCGCCCGACGTTTTGACCCGTTGCACCTTCGGGCAAACCGCAGCCCATGATCACGTCTTCGACATCACCTGGAGCGATCTTCGCGCGCTCGATCGCGTGCTTCACCGCGTGACCGGCCATCGCAGCGCCATGCGTGTTGTTGAAGCCGCCGCGATATGATTTCGCCAAACCCGTCCGGGCCGTCGATACGACCACCGCTTCACGCATGAAGAGCCTCCCAGATGCCCGATGTAAATTGCGTTGGCCGCACGTTAGCCCCATGACGGCGCGCTTGGCGAGAGGGATTGTGCGGGGCCTGTACCCCAGCCAGAGTGCGGCCAATTGAGGAGAGCAAGAATGGCGCGCATCGAAGCCCTGAGGACACCGGACGATCGCTTTGCCGGGTTGCCCGGTTACGCGTTCGAACCGCGCTACATCGACGATCTTGCGGGGTTCGAGGGTCTGCGGCTCCATTACTTGGATGAAGGCGCGCCGGGCGGTCACGTGTTCCTGTGCCTTCATGGGGAACCGACGTGGGGGTACCTTTATCGCAAGATGATGCCTGTGTTCGTGAACGCGGGGCATCGGGTGATCGCGCCGGACTTCTTTGGGTTCGGGCGGTCGGACAAACCGGTTGAGGACAGCACCTATACGTTCGGGTTCCATCGGACCACGTTGCTCAGATTCATCGAGCGGCTGGACCTCAAGAACATCACGCTGGTCGTGCAGGATTGGGGTGGGCTTTTGGGGCTCACTTTACCGATGGAGATGCCCGCGCGGGTTTCGCGGCTTCTCGTCATGAACACGACGCTCGCCGTTGGTGAGACGCCGGGCGCGGGCTTCGACGGTTGGAAGGCCTATGTGAAGGCCAATCCAAACCTGAACGTGGGCGCGTTGATGAAACGCAGCACGCCGATCTTGAGCGACGCGGAGGCCGCCGCTTACGACGCGCCGTTTCCCGACCAACGTTTCAAGGCCGGTGTACGGCGCTTTCCGGAACTCGTCATGGTGTCTCCGGATATGGAGGGCGTCGAGGTTTCGCGACGCGCTGCGTCTTGGTGGTCGCAGGAATGGCGGGGGCAGACGTTTATGGCGGTTGGCATGAAGGACCCGGTACTCGGGCCACCGGCCATGGCCGCACTCCGCAAGACGATCCGCGGATGCCCCGCCCCGCTCGAAATCCCGGAGGGCGGGCATTTCGTGCAGGAGTGGGGTGACGAGATCGCGCGGGCGGCGCTGAAGGCGTTTGGCTAGTTCGTACCTGCGATGCCGCC
>JANLXP010000959.1:0-1645 GCA_031365165.1 Alphaproteobacteria bacterium | reverse complement strand
GACCGAGATCGTGCCGATCTGGCGCAAGACGGAGGAAGAGCTTACGGCCGAAGGCATCCCGCCGCCGTTCTGGGCGTTCGCGTGGGCGGGCGGTCAGGCACTTGCGCGTTGGGTGCTCGACAATCCGGAAACCGTGCGGGGCAAGCGTGTGCTCGATTTCGCGACGGGATCGGGCCTATCCGCGATCGCCGCAATGAAGGCGGGTGCCGCTGAAGTCATCGCGAACGAGATCGATGCGTTCGCGATCGCGGCGACGATGCTGAACGCGAAGGCGAACGATGTGCGCGTCGCGTGTGCGCATGAGGACTTGATCGGACGCGACGACGGGTGGGAGACTGTGTTGGCCGGCGACGTCTGTTATGCGCGCGAGATGTCGACGCGCGTGTTCGATTGGCTGAAAGCGCTGGCACGGCGCGGGGCGCTCGTTCTCGTCGGCGATCCGGGGCGGAACTACTTGCCGCGCGACGGCATGACTGAGCTTGCGGTTTACGATGTGCAGACAACGCGCGAGCTCGAAGACCGTGAGGTTCGGCGTACGAAGGTTTGGCGGGTGAGCTAGCTCTTGCGGCGCGGCTTGGCGGCGAGGGGGAGTTCGTCGAACAGCGCTGGTGCGTCGCTTAGCTTCGCGCGTTCGATGGTGAGCATCTTCATTTTCGTTTCGAGTCCCAACGGCGCTGAGAAGCCGCCCGTCTTGCCGCCGGTTGCCAGCACGCGGTGGCAGGGGACGATGATCGGGAACGGGTTTGCGCCTAAGGCTTGACCGACGGCGCGCGCGGCGCCAGCATCGCCGAGACGCTTTGCGACCTCGCCGTAGGTCAACACTTCGCCGGTTGGGATGTCACGCGCGAGGTCGTAGACACGGCGGTGGAATTCCGGCACGTGCTCGAAGTCTAGTTTCGCGCTTTTCAGATCGCGCTTCTCGCCGTTCAAAAGCGCCATGATGTCGTCGATGACCGCTTGCACCTCGACTGGCGGCGCCGTTTCCACGGCTTCGGGAAATCGTTTGTGCATGGTGGCGCGGCTTGCGGCTGCGCTCTTGGCCGGCAGACTCGCGCCGATGAGGCCGCGCGGACCCCACGCAAGCGCGCAGGTGCCGATCGGCGTTTCAAAGAGCGTGAAGCCTTGGGTCACATCTTTGTTCCCGGAACCGAACAAAGTGAGCAGTTTTGTGCCCGCTTCGCAAGTTCCGCGCGCTTGACTGTGAGCGCCTTGGCCGGTTCATTCGCGGCACACTAACGAGGCTCAATTCTACATGACCGACCGGCTCAATTTGCTCACGGATTTGATCGCGAAGGCCAAGCGCCTGGGCGCGGAAGCGGCCGATGCGGTCGTGTTCGATTCGATTTCGTCGGGCGTGTCGTACCGCCTGGGGAAACTCGAAGAGGTCGAGCGTTCGGAGTCCAGCGATCTGGGCTTGCGCGTTTTCATCGGCAAGCAACAAGCCGCCGTTTCTTCGACCGATTTGTCGCCGCACGCGCTCGATCTTTTGGCTGAGCGCGCGGTCGCGATGGCGCGGACGACGCCGGAGGATCCCTATTGCGGGCTCGCGCCGCGCGAGTTGCTGGCGAAGACGTGGCCGAAGCTCGATCTTGAAGACACGCATGAGCCCTCTTCGGAAAAGCTTGTCGAGCTTGCGCGCAATTGC
>JANLXP010000956.1:0-3500 GCA_031365165.1 Alphaproteobacteria bacterium | reverse complement strand
AAGAGTATCGCGCGAAGACCGCGAACGCCGCGCAGGAAGCGCAGGCGATCGTCGACGCGGCGAAGCTCTCCGCCGAGCGCATGGCGACGGACGCGCGGGCGCAACTCGCCTTGCAGATCGAACGGCGTGCGAAGATGGCCGAGGAAAAGATTGCGCAAGCCGAGGCCGAGGCGATTGCCGAGGTTCGTGCTGTCGCGACGCAGGTTGCTACAGCGGCGGCCGGAGCGGTGATCGGCAAGCAGATGACCGAGACCAAAGGCGACGCGCTGATCGACGGCGCGATCCGCGATCTGCGCACGAAGCTTCACTAACCCTTACAGATCGATCCGCCAGCGTAGCGACTCGCCGCCGCCGTAAGCCGCGGGTTTCGATTCGCGACGAAGCAACGCGCCGCCGTTCGACGTGATCACCTTTTGCGAAGGGATATTGTCGGGATCGGTGGTGAGTTCGACGTGGGTGAGGCCACGCGCACGGGCGTCGATCAACACTAGCCGCAGCGCCTCGGTCGCGTAGCCCCTGCCCTGCTTCCACGGGACGATGGTGTAGCCGATGTGACCGAGCACGTGAGGTGGCAGTTCCGACGTGCCGCGCTGCCAACGGAAGCCGATCATGCCGCAGAACGTGCCGTCCCAAATCCAGCGGATGAAACCCGGCAGGCGCTTCACCTTCGTGCCGTCAGGTAGCGCAATGTCGGCGCCTTTCGCTTCCTCGTCGTCGAGGCTCTGAAGGAAGGCCGCAGCATTTTCGCTGATGCGACGCAGATGATCGGCGGCGCCGGCGCGGCCGCGCACGTTGTCGGGGTTCCAGCCGCGCTCCAGCGCATCGACATAGGCTGGGAGCGCGCCCGACGACGGCTTCAGGATTTTGACGGGTTCGGACATCGGCATGCGCTCGCGTGACGGATACCATGATCAATCATCCGTCGTTTGCGCTCAAGGCTCAGCGGATGCGCTTGAAGCTGTATTTGTCGCGAATCTGCTCGCCGAAATACGTGCCCTTCGAAGGGGCTAACATCAACGCGGTGTATTCCTCGGGCGAAACGTTCGCGTATTCGTAGAGGCCGCCGTTCTTGAACTCGACTTCGAGCGTGCTTGTGGCCTCGTCGTAGCCGACGGATTTCAAGACCTTGCTGATGATGGCGATGCGCTTCATGAATCGCGCGCGGGTCGCATGGGGCGATGGCGCGCTTCGTGTTCGATCAGCCAGCGCTTGCGCTCAATGCCTCCGCCATAGTGGACAAGTGACCCGTTCGCGCCGATCAGGCGGTGGCACGGCACGACGATTGAGATGGGGTTGAAGCCGTTCGCGGCGCCGACAGCGCGTGACGCGCTCGGGCGGCCGATTGCACGCGCGTGGTCTCCATAGGTGCGCGTGATACCGGGGCGCACGTCGCGTAGCGCAGTCCAGCATTGCTTCTGAAACTCGGTGCCGAACGCTATGACCGGGAGCTTGTCGATCGCGCGGATGTCGCCGTCAAAGTAGCGCATCAGGGCGGCGGCGAAGTTCGTCGGTTTCATAGCGCGCTTTACTTCGGCGTCGGGGAAGTCGCGGGCGAGTTCCTTTGCGCGGCGATCTTCGCGATCCGCAAACGCGACGTTGGCTAGCGCTTTGCCGTCGTGCGTGATCAGGAGCGCGCCGATCGGGGTTTTGATGCGTTCGACGAAGAGCTGCATGTCAGTCCGAGAGGCTCGCCCACAGATGCATCGTGGCGTAGGCGCGGTAGGGGCGCCAGCGTTCTGCGAGCTTCAGAACCTCTTTGTCGCTCGTGGTGTTCAGAGCTTTGCGAACGCCGAGGTCGGAGGCCGGGAACGCGTCGGCGTGGCCGAGCCGCATGGCCATGTAGTGCGCGGTCCAGGGCCCTAAGCCCGGCAGATCGGCGATGCGTTCGACGAATGTGTCGAGCGGCTGATCCGCCGCGAGCAAGGTCGCGTCGTCCCGGACCGTGCATGCGAAATTTATGACCGTTGCCGCGCGACGGGTGGTGAGGCCGATGCCATCCAAGTTTGCGTCCGCCAATTCGTCTGGGGTTGGGAACAGGCGGGTCAGCGTGGCGTGGCCCTTCGCAGCGGTCTTCCCGAATCGTGTCGCGATGCGCCCGGCAAGCGTTGAGGCGCCGGCGACACTGACCTGCTGGCCGAGGATCGCGCGGACCCCGAGTTCGAACGGATCCCACACGCCCGGCACCCGTAGACCGGGACGTTTCTTCAGAGAAGCGCTCAGAGAATCGTCGCGCTTTAGGTGCGTGGTGATCCGCCTGCCTGGTGCATCGAGATCAAACAGCCGACGAAGCCGTTCGGTCAGCTTGGCGTCATCCACTTGGCCGGTCGTCGTGATTTCGGCAACGAGGGCGCCCTTCGTTGGCGAAATCGAAAGCCGACCTCGGGCGCGGCCGATCGCGAACGTGCGGCGATAGGTATTGCCATCGACCTCGTCGGCGCCTGGGATCGCGCGCGCCGCAAAGAAACGCAGCAACGCAAGCCAGTCGTAGGGTTGATTGTGTGCGAGATCGAGTTTGAGATCAGGCACGCCGTTCAATCGCCCGCGACCAAGTCGACCATGCGCCAGCGGCCCTTGATTTTCTTGAAGCCGGCGCGGAAGTCGATCGGGCTGCGCAGATCGTGTTGGACGACGAAGCCGTGTTTGCCTGCCGCGTCCTTGACTTCCAGCCAATCGCTCGGCCCGGCTTCGTGCTGCAGCTTCTTTGCAGGGGTTACGATCGTCAAGATGTCGTGGTCGAGCTTGCGCACAACCGTGGCGTCCGCCTTCGGCTTGTCGCGCATGACGGCATCGGGCGCCGTGACGACGATGGTTTCGAATCCGTCGAGGTCGCTCGGGAAGGCGCTGTAAACGTATGGGGCAGAGAATTCCGTCTTGCTGTCGAAGTTGCCGCCCATATCGAGCACGAGTTTCAGAACCGGCCAGACGTCGCTCTTTGCCTCTTGCGGCTTCCACATCTTCTTGAAGTTTGCGGCGCCGTCGTCGCCTCCGAATGAATTCTTGATGTTCGGCGTCACGATCTTCATAAGCGCGTTTGCGTCCTTGCGCGCGACGATCGCCTTGAAGTCGTTGCGGAATTTCAGGAATGACGCGTCGCGCGGACCTTCGTCCATCGGCGCCAACCGCAGAACTTTGTCGGCGGCGTTCGCCGAGAGGGCCAGCGCTGCGCCGAGAACGAGGGCTGCGACCATTCGGGCGATCATGCTGCTTCCTCTCCTGCCATCGTCAGCGACGGCCAATCTTGCATGTAGCGCTTCGCCTTTGCCAGATACTCCGGACGATGCGGACCCTGCCAGAGCGGGTTCGGGCGGATCACGCGGTCGAAGATATCGTCGAGGCCAAGGGGCGCGAACAGCTCCAAATCACCATTCGATTGTGGCCGGACCGCGACCATGCACGCGGTGATTAGGAACTGACGGACGCCGTCACAGGCGCAGCCGAGCCGGGGATATTGGACGCCGAATTTCTTCGGGTACCAGAGATGGACCCGCGCTTGGTTGCGG
>JANLXP010000907.1:0-10226 GCA_031365165.1 Alphaproteobacteria bacterium | reverse complement strand
TCATCGAAGGCGGTGTGAAGATTGTCGAAACCGCGGGCAACAACCCGCAGCCCCACATGCCGGCTTTTCGCGAAGCTGGCATCAAGATCATTCACAAATGCACCAGCGTTCGCCACGCGGTGAAGGCCCAGTCGATCGGCGTCGATTGCGTGTCGATCGACGGTTTCGAATGCGCGGGCCATCCCGGTGAAGACGACGTCCCGGGGTTGATCCTAATCCCCGCCGCCGCCAACAAGCTTACGATCCCAATGCTGGCCTCAGGCGGCTTCGCCGATGGCCGCGGCCTTGTCGCGGCGCTGGCGCTCGGTGCCGACGGCGTCAACATGGGCACGCGCTTCATGTGCACCAAAGAAGCGCCGATCCATCAGAACGTGAAGGAACAAATCGTCGCCAACGACGAGCGCGCGACCGACCTTATCTTCCGCACGATGCACAACACCGCCCGCGTCGGCCGCAACGCGATCAGCCAGAAGGTCGTCGAGATCGAGCGCGAAGGCATGAAGCACGGCGGCGCCGAGTTCGAACAGGTGCGCGAACTCGTCGCCGGCACGCGCGGCAAGGGCGTGCTCGAAACCGGCGATATCGATGCTGGCATCTGGTCGGCTGGTCAGGTTCAAGGCCTTATCAACGACATCCCGTCGTGCAAAGAACTCGTCGACCGCATCGTCCGCGAAGCAAGGGAAATCATCGGCGACAAGTTGAACCGCGCGGTCGCATGAGGCCGCGCGTCAATCGCTGCTGCGACTCATAGCCTTGGCGATCGCCTCAGCTTTCGTGCGCGCGTTGAGCGTGAGTTTAGCCTTGGCGAGGTCGGCGCGAACGGTTCGCGTCGAAAGGCCCAAAATCTCGCCGATTTGGGAATAGGTCTTGCCTTGGGCCGCCCAGAACAGGCAGTCGGCCAGACGCTGGGGCAACGGAGAACCCTCGCTGATCGACCCGTAGCGATCGTAGAGAACATGTGCACCCGTGTGAAGCAGCGCCCGTCCCGCTGCAGTCTGATCGGGACTGGCACCGCTACAGCCGACGAGCAATGCCAATTTGCCTCGGCGGTGAACGGGGAAAACCACCATCTCCGCATCTTGGATGGGAACGGGAAAATCAAGACGCATTTCCCGCTCCGAAACGCCCAAGCGTTCGCAAGCATCGTGAACGTTGAACGGAGAGTCGGTCTCGCCAGCCAACCTAGTCAACGGATGACTCACAATCGGTGTCCTTGCATCGAGCGCCGTCAACATCGGCTGATGCAGCGTGGAAAAGACTATCGACGACGCGAAGGCAGTCTCCAGCTTCGCCGAATCGAAGATGAAAGTCGCCGAGTAGCCGAGATCGGCCGCGAGCTTCGAATAACTCGACGTCAGCTGTGTTTGCGAAAGTGCCGCGAAGCTCGCTTCCACATATGAGTTCAAAGCTTCAATCATAGTGACTTCACTTCAAAGTCCTTTGACTGGATTTGGCGATCAGCTGTGCCCTCGTTCCAGCCCCAGCCTTTCGCATTGCATTGCTCAGGTGAAACCGAACCGTCCGCGTCGCGATGCCCAGCATCTTGCCGATTTTCGGATCGGTTAGTCCGTTCTTTGCGAGATCGAGGATCTGCCGCTCGCGGCTCGTCAGCGAGCGAGACCCATCCGTCCGTTCGTCGGCCGTAGACGCTCGATGCGCCGCCAAATGGGTTCCAAGGAAGAGCAGCGACTTCGATAGACCGGTCACGACGCCTTGCCGGCCGAAGAAGATCACGTGGATTTCCGTCGTCGGCGATGGCTCGACGTTCACGGCGACCGCTTGAAGGCCGTCGAGTTCGCGCGGACCGCGCCAGTCTGGCCCCAAATCTCGGGCCACCTCGCTGAGCGAAAGGGGCTTTTTCGACCCGGATAGCACATCTGCAAGCGACGACTTCGCAAGTGCGTTCGCAACGCGCCGCTGGCTCGAAGGCGCATTCAAGCGCACCTCGACGCCGTTTTCGCCACGTTCCGACCAATAAACATGGGGCAATTGGAACAATGCGCCCAACAGAGACAAAGACTTCCATATGTCCTCACGCGAGGACGCCTCGTCCAGCCGCCGCACAAAATCTCGCAAGGCAAGGTCGACGCGAACCGCATCGCTAGAGTCTGCGGCTTCGTTGTTAGCAGTAACCGCGTCGCGGCTGCGATTGGTTCGTCCAGCCTGCACAGGAGTGATCCTTACGAACGATCTTGCTATGAATCCCTCAGAGTGTCGACAAGCTGTTTCGGGTGGCAGGTCGACACCTCGAATTACGCTTATCGGTTGAGTTCGATTGTCTGGTCGGAGCGAGTTCATACGAACGTATGGCGGTTCCCGATTTCTCCAAGGCCATAGCGCTGTGGAGTCGCAGCATCACAAGCGCACCAAAATCGTTGTGCATTGCGGCCAATCGGGAACCCAAACGATACCTACGCCGCGCTCGGTTCCCGATTTTGGATGACGTTAGTCACAGTGAACGTTGAGTCACCAACGTCGTGCGCACCCAAATCCGAACGGAGAAAGATTCTCAGGAACCTGTAGCGCGCGCTGCTTCCAACATGCTGCGCGAGCTTCGGCAAACCTTCGTTGGTTCTGTGAGGCGTCGTCCGCAAACAGCCGCGCAAATGAGGAATGGGATCAGTGCGAGCGACCGACGTCATCCGCCGACGAACGTTGCGTCGCTGCACCGTTCACGAGAACGTGGGCCATGCGCGCCGCGGTGCGCTTGAACAACCAACCACAACTCGACCGCGTGGAACCTGAACGAGAACTTGGACGAACGGACCATAGTGACAGGGCGTCGACCAAACTGCCTTCGAGAACATTGGGGTCAGAGTGGACTTATCTCATCTGGATTGGCCGATCGTCTGTGTGAACACTCAAGCGCGAATCGCTTGGAGAGGCACACGCATGGCGCGACTAGGTCGAATTTTCCTTCCGGATCAGCCGCTGCACGTTATTCAGCGCGGCAACGACCGCCGGCCGATCTTCTTTGCGCCCGACGACTACGCGCGCTATCGCGAGTGGCTGCACCTCGCCTCGGTCGTGAACGGCTGTGCGATCCACGCCTACGTGCTGATGCCGAACCATGTGCACCTTCTCGTCACGCCGCGCGACGAAGACAGCTTGCCCAAAACGATGCAGTCGCTGGGACGGCGCTATGTCCGCCACGTGAACTGGTCTTACGGGCGCTCGGGCACGATGTGGGAAGGGCGGTATCGTGCGGCCATGATCGACACGGAAACGTGTTTCCTGCCGTGCAGCCGCTACATCGAAGTGAACCCGGTGCGTTCGAACATCGTCAAGCATCCGCGCGACTACCAATGGTCGAGCTACCGCGCCAACGCGTACGGCGAGCACGACGCTTTGATTACGCCGCAGACCATGTACCGCAACCTCGGCGCCACCGATCAAGAGCGCCAGCTAGCCTATCAAGCCCTATGCGACGTGAAGCTTGATGAGGAGTTCATCACCGCGTTGCGCGCCGCAACAAACGGCGGATGGGCGCTCGGCCGCGACGAGTTCAAACATGACATCGCACAGGCGCTGGGTCGCCGTGTTGGCCCGCTGCCGAAGGGCCGCCCTCCGAAACAAGCCTCGCGCCAAGTGGCGTGATCTCGAGTCCGACCCTCTGATCGCGTTTGCAACTTGCTTACCCATTCGTCCTTGAAAGAGGTCGACAAACGCCGATGATGATTCCGGGCGCGGCGCCTGGCCGGCATGCGCTCGAAGCAGAGACAACGTAATCGCTTCCAACATTTGCCCAGGAAGCGGTCGGATGTCGTTTCGCGTGCGGCAGCAGCAAGGAATTTGGCCTCTGAGCCGCTGCCGCACGCGCCAAATTCAAGGCTGCACGTCCGTATGGACGGCACGATCGGCGAGCGGCGGACCAAGGGTCGGTGGCGAACCCCGTGGCCGAATTGAGGTCCGGTGCTTGACGCGCGCGGCGGTCGAAAGGGAGATTGAGCCATCCCCAAGACCGCCGCGCTGACTTCCTCACAGCGCACCGTCCGAGACAAGTTCACTCTGACCCCGCGTGACGGCGCCACATTCGATCAACGAATTGCAACCATGCCTTAACTGCAACACCGCGACTTTCAGCGCGTGCACTCTCGACTGCGTTCAGCGTCTCACTCGGACTTTTCCAATGCGCCAATACTCGCGGCAAATCGCTCTATGGAGCATCTTCATTGCCGCAACACTTGTCACCGCACTCGACCCGGCATCGGCTCGCACCGACCGCACGACGGAATCGCAACCCTCGGCGCAAGCCTTCTACGACCGCGGCATCGCCGAGCGCAAAAGCGGACGTGCCGATGCGGCGATCGTTCTGTTGTCGCTGGCTGCAGCGCGCGAACCTGGCAACGCAGACATCCGCCTGCAACTCGCGCTGGCATTTATGGCGGCCAAGCGCGTCGACGCAGCCGAGCGGCAATTGCGGCGCGCCCAACGATTGGCGCCGGACAATGTCGAAGTCGACATCGCGCTTGCCTACATCGACCTCTTTCAGGGCCGCAAACGCGACGCCCAAATGCGCACAAAGCGATTGCTGCAGAAATACGCCGAGCGCGAGGACGTGATGACGTTGGCGAACGAATTCAGACGGCTACCCCTTTCTGCCACCGAACCAAAGGACGCACGCGACGTTGGCTTGCGCCTCGCTCGGTTCGACGGATCGATCTCCCGCCCTCAACCCTCGTCGAGGCTGGTCGCGCGCGCCAACGCAAGCCGCCCGGACGGATCGTTCCTTGTCTCATATCGGCTCCAACCGTCATGACCATCCTGCAGGAAAATGGAACCACGTTGCCGGTTCTCGCGGCATGCGCATCGCTAAGCATCGTCTGCCTGATCTTGATCCGCATCGTCCATCAACACTGGTCGCGCCGGCAAACGGCCCTGAGCGAAGCGTTGCGAGCGAGACTGATCGCCTACGTCGCCGCCAGAGCAGAAGATCCAATTGCCGAGGCCGCTTTGGATGGGCGCGGCTTCCTCGCCGTGGCGCTACGCCTCTTGACGCAGATCGATGGCGTGTCGCGGGAACAACTGATCGACCTGATGCACCGCCGTGCGGTGGACAAGCGTCTGTGCCGCGCGCTGCGTTGGTCGAAGCAGGAAAAGCGAGTTGCGGCAGCCCAAGCGCTTCGCTTCTTCCCATCACCCGAAACGCGCACCGCGTTACGGCACAGCCTTCGCGACAGGAACCTGGATATACGACTGGGCGCCGCCAGCAGCCTCATTGCGATCAACGCCGCGCCTCCACTCAGCGAATTGCTGCCTGCCGTCGCCTACAAAGGGCGCTGTGCACCTGCGCGCTTGGAACCGATCCTTCGTCACTACAGCGAGCAGCAGCCAAGCGCCGTGATCGCCGCCGCCCGCCAGAAGTCTCTGCACCCTCTTATTCGCGCGAAGGCCGTCGAAGCATTGGCGGCAATCGACAACGGCCAGCACGTCGCGGCAATTCACAGTCTGGTCTCGGCACCCGAAGCGGACCTCCGCGCAGCCGTGCTGCGCGCGTTCGGCAGACAAGCCAATCCGAAATCGCGCGAAGCGATCGCGCTGTCTCTGCGCGACGAGAATTGGTTCGTGCGCGCAACGGCGGCCGACGCGGCCGGCAGGCTTGGCCTCTACGAACTGGTCTCCCAGATCGTCCCGCTCGTCGATGACGAACAATGGTGGGTCCGTTTCCGCGCCAGCGAAGCACTGGAGAAGCTCGATCTCCGTGCCTTGCGCGAAATCACAAAGACCGGATCCATCCGTCAGCGGCGCCAAGCCGCGCTAACGCTGTCGAAGCGGCTGGTTGCCTAAGCCTCAATACGACTTCGGCAGACCCAACGCCTTCTCGGCCAGGAAATTCAAAATCATCTCGCGGCTCACCGGCGCAATGCGCGCGATAATCACTTCGCGGAAAAGCCGCTCGACGTGGAACTCGCGCGCATAACCCATGCCGCCATGCGTCATGACCGCAGTCTCGCAAGCCCGGAACGCGGCTTCGGCGGCGAGATACTTCGCAGCGTTCGCTTCGATGCCGCACGGACGTTTCGCGTCATAGAGCGCAGCAGCCTTCAGCGTCATGAGCCACGCCGCTTCAAGCTCCGCCCACGCCCGCGCAAGTGGATGCTGGATTGCCTGGTTCTGTCCGATCGGCCGGCCGAACACCACGCGCTCCTGAGCATACTTTGCGGCGCGCGCCAGTGCATCTTGCCCGATGCCGATCGCCTCCGCCGCGACCAGAATGCGCTCCGGATTGAACGCATGCAGCAGATGGTCGAAGCCCTTGCCTTCCTCACCGATGAGATCGTTGGCAGGTACGGGCAGTCCGTCGATGAACACCATGTTCGTGTCGACCGCATGCCGCCCCATCTTCGGTATTTCGCGCACCTCAACGTGCGCGCGGTTGAGCGGCGTGTAGAAAAGGCTCAAGCCGTCCGTCGCCTTCTTGCCTTTGGGCGACGTGCGCGCGAGCAACAGAATGTGCGTCGCCGTCTGCGCCGTCGTCGTCCACATCTTGCGGCCGTTCACGACCCAACCGTCGTTCGACCGCTCAGCCCGCGTCTTCAGACTCGATGTATCGAGCCCTGCGTCAGGTTCCGTCACACCGAAGCAACAGCGCGTCTCGCCGCGGATCAACGGCGGTAGCATCCGCGCCTTCTGTTCCTCGGTCCCGAACACGGCCACAGGATGCGGCCCAAAGATATTCACGTGCACCGCCGAAACGCCCGTCATGCCCGCACCAGAGCGCGCGATCGTATGCATCATCAGCGCAGCTTCCGTGACGCCGAGGCCCGCGCCGCCGACACTCTCCGGCATCGCGATACCAAGATATCCGGCCGCCGCAACATCGCGCACGAATTCTTCCGGAAATCGATGGTCGTTGTCGCGCGCAAGCCAGAACGCATCGTCATATTTCGTGCAGACACGCCCGATGCCGTCGACGATCGCCGTTTGCGCAGGCGTGGGTTCGAACATCAAGGCGACGCCTTCTCGCCAAATGTCTGCAGCGCGACCGCGATGCGCGTGCCGCCCGTGATCCAGCACATGATCGCGTAGACGACCGCGATCACCGGAAACCACGCCGGAAACACGCACATGAGACAGAGCGTGAAGATCGTCTCGAACCCCTCTGTCAGCCCGCCCAGATAGTAGAGCGATTTTGCACCGCGTATCTCTGTCGTGATCCCGTGTTTCTGCGCAAAGATCGCGTAGGTGAGAAACGTCGAGGCCGGCGCCATAAAACTCGCGGTCAGAAAGGCTGCGGCCAGCGCGTTACGCTCTGGCGCCGCCAGCGCAAACGCAAACACCACTGCCGCGTAGAAGATGAAGTCGAGCGTGATATCCAAAAACCCGCCGACATCCGTCAGCCGCGTCAGCCGCGCGATCGCACCATCAAGCCCGTCCATAAATCGGCTGACGAGCAGCAGCCCGAGCCCCACCCAATAATACTCACCCGCGATAAAACCCGCCGCCGCAATACCGAGCGCAAACCCAAGCGCCGTCGCCATGTTGGCGCTCACGCCCAGGCCCACGGCTTGCTTTGCCGCCGCCTCCAGTGGCTTGTTCATGTACGGTCGAATAGCGGCATCAAGCATGTGCGGCGCGTCCTGAAGGGCAGTTGTCCAAATCACTAGCACGCCCTACGCTAGGCCGGGTATGGGGACCCGTTGAAAGGAAGCCGCCAAATGCGCCGAGCCGCAATTCTCGCCGCCGTGCTACTTGCCGTGAGCACTGCAAGCGCCGCCGAAATCAAAACCGGCCGCGACCTTGTCCAAGCCTGCCGCACCTACGCGGCGATCCAGAACCCGGACAACGCGCGTGCGCCACACGTTTGCCGCACGTTCTTACAGGGCTTCGCGGTCTCGCTCCTTGCGCGTGAAGACGCGCGCAGGGACGCTATGGTCAAAGGCCTGCCGATGTCATCGAAAGAAGCCTGCGTTCGCATGCCGGACTTCATCTCGTTTCCCGAGCTCGCAGCGCGTATCGTCAACTTCGGCGACACGAACCCAACGCTGTTGAACTTGCCCGCCGCGCAGCTCGCGCAAAAAACGCTCGAGCGCGACTTCCCCTGCCCGCCACCACCGCAACAACCGCGCTGAACCCATGCGTCCCATCTCAATCTTCGTGGCACTCGCTCTCATGACCACCGCCGCTCACGCCGAAGACGCACCGACAGCCGCTCCAGGCGGCGGCGACCGCTACACCGGCCAAGGCTTCGCAACCCGCGCGCCCGTCCTCGGCACGCACGGGATGGCAGCCACGGCTCAACCTTTGGCGACGCAGATCGCGATCGACATCTTGAAGAAGGGCGGCAGCGCAATCGACGCCGCGATCGCCGCGAACGCTGCGTTGGGCCTTATGGAGCCCGTCGGCTGCGGCGTTGGGGGCGACCTCTTCGCCATCGTCTGGGATCCAAAGACGAAGAAGCTCTACGGCTACAACGGCTCCGGCCGCTCGCCGAAGGGCCGCACGCTTGAAGACATGAAGCGCAAACTGGCCGGCCGCAAATCAATCCCGTCGCACGGCTCATTGTCAGTCACGGTGCCGGGCGCGGTCGACGGTTGGTTCGCGCTTCACCAACGTTTCGGCAAGCTGCCGATGGACCAGGTGCTCGCCCCCGCCACCACCTACGCCCGCGAAGGCTTCCCCGTCTCGCAGTTGATCGCGTCCTACTGGGCCCGCAATTTCAAGGGCTTTGAGCGCATGGCGAAGGACATCGAGGAAATCGACAACGCCAAGCACACGTATCTCATCAACGGCGAGGCGCCGCGCGAAGGGCAAATCTTCAAGAACCCGGACCTCGCCCGCACATACGACCTGCTCGCGAAGGGCGGCCGCGACGCCTATTACAAAGGCCCGATCGCGAAGACGATCGACGTTTACTTCAAACGCATCGGCGGCGACCTGCGTTACGAGGATTTCGCAGCCCACACCGGCAACTTTGTCGAGCCGGTGAGCGTGAACTATCGCGGCTACGACGTCTACGAACTGCCGCCGAACACGCAAGGCGTCGCCGCGCTGCAGATGCTCAAGATGATCGAGCCCTACGACATCAAGAAAATGGGCCGCGGCTCCGCCGACGCCCTCCATCTGATGGTCGAGGCAAAGCGTCTGGCCTTCGAAGACCTCGGCAAGTTCTACGCCGACCCCGCGACCTACGAGATGCCGATCGCGCAACTGATCTCCGACGCCTATGCGAAGCAGCGCCGCGCCCTCATCGACATGGGCCGCGCAAATCCAAACGTGCCACCCGGCGAAATTAAACTGCGTCAAGGCGACACGACTTATCTCACGGCCGCCGACAAGGACGGCATGATGGTCTCGTTGATCCAGTCGAACTATCGCGGCATGGGCTCAGGCCTCGTCGCCGACACCCTGGGCTTCATGTTCCAAGATCGCGGCGAGCTCTACGCGCTCGCACCCGGCCACGCGAACGTCTACGCGCCGGGCAAGCGCCCGTTCCAAACGATCATCCCCGCTTTCATCATGAAAGACGGCAAGCCCTACATGAGCTTCGGCCTCATGGGCGGCGATATGCAGCCACAAGGCCACGTGCAGATCGTCGTCAACATGGTGGACTTCGGCTTGAACGTGCAGGAAGCAGGCGACGCCGCACGCTTCCGTCACGAGGGCTCAGAGGACTGGGCGCGCAAAGACTCCGCCGGCGTCGGCGAGCTACAGCTCGAAACCGGCATCGGTGCCGATGTGCGCGCCGAACTCACGCGCCGCGGCCACAAGATCGTCCCCGGTGACGGCAGCTACGGCGGGTACCAAGCGATCCTTCGCGATCCCGAAACCGGCGTCTACTGGGGCGCCTCCGAGATGCGCAAAGACGGCGCGGCGATCGGATACTAACACGTGTCGGCGTTCGACGCATTCGCGTCCCGCCCCTGCCCTGCGTGGTTCGCAGACGCCGGCTTCGGCATCTTCGTCCATTGGGGCATCTTCTCGATTCCCGCGTGGGCGCCGCGCGGTCGACCGATCCACGAACTGATGCGCGACCACTACGACGACATGAACGCGCACATCCCTTATGCCGAGTGGTACGAGAACGCGATGCGTCTGCCAGGCAGCCCGACGGCGGCGCATCACCAGGCGACATACGGCGATCGTCCGTACACGTCGTTCCGTCCCGCGTTCGACGAAGCGGCGCGGGCCTTCGACGCGAACGCCTGGGCCGATCTCTTCAAACAAGCGGGTGCCAAGTACGTCGTCTTCGTGACCAAGCACCACGACGGCTACTGCCTCTGGCC
>JANLXP010000899.1:0-1707 GCA_031365165.1 Alphaproteobacteria bacterium | reverse complement strand
CAATGGTTCCATCCATAGCCGACCGTGGCCAAGCCAACCCAACCGGTCTCGAATGTCGAGGTTCGGGCTGCACCATTGAAGGTATGGGACCAATCATCGACCCAGCTGGCGCCGCCTTCCAGGCCCACGTACCAACCGTCGATCTGCGCTGCGTCTACGTTCCCGGCAAGCGTCAAGGCGAACGCCGTGCCGAGCATGGCTGCTCTGAGAGTCATAAGACACCCCTTTCAGTGTTGTTATTGCTGACCGCCGCACGCGCGGTGGCCGCCCCTTCTTTTTCGATTCCGGGGTGCCGCTGTTTGGGGCTCCAAGTCAAACACAAGGATTCGTTGGTGTTGCATTCCGCAGAATTCCAACCAAAACGAAAACGCGAAGAGCGGGCCTAGACCCGCTCTTCGACTCCCGGTTGTTGGCTTTCGACAGCGAATCGCGGGCGAATCGCCCACGAATCTGCGTTAGCGCATGTCGATCGTCGCGCGGCGGTTCTGCGGTTCCTTCACGCCGTCGCCGGTGCGGACCATCAGATCGCCTTCGCCGTGGCCTTCAGTGGAGATGCTGTCTGCCGGAATACCGTTCTGCGCGAGAGACGCGCGAACGGCACTTGCCCGGCGTTCGGACAGACGTTGATTGTAGGCGGTCGAGCCGGAGCTGTCGGTGTGCGCAACGATGTGGATTGCGACGGCGCCGAAGTCTTTCGCGGCGCTCGCGGCATCGCTAACGACGCGCTGTGCTTCCGGAACGAGGTCGGCACTATCGAGGCCGAAGAACACGATGAATTGCGGCGGCGCTGCCGGAGCGGGTGGCGGCGGGGGAGGGGCCGGCGGTGCGGGTGGCACCATTTCAGGTTCGGCGCGGCCGCCTTCGAAAGCAAATCGCAGGCCTAAGGTCGCCGTGTGTTTGCCGAGGTCGCCGAGGAACGAAGTCTGCTGAACGGTGTTTGCTGCGACGGCCGCGGTGTATTCCGGTGCGTCGGCGTGGAGGTAGCGGTAGTTCACGAAGAGCTGGGTTTGATCGCCGATCGCATAGCTCAAGCCTGCGATGCCTTGATAGGCGAAGACCCATTCGTCATCGTTGAAGCCGAGCACGCCAACGTCGAGATCCGCTTGGTCTACGCCAACGCCGGCGCCGACGGTGAGTGTCAATCGCTGACCCAACGGAATGTCGTAAAGCAAGTTTGCCATCACCGTGAATTCGCTGAGGTCGCCGTCCGGCGACAACGCGCCGGGGACAGGCCCGATTTCGCGCAAGCCTTCGATTTCGTTGCGGCGGTAGCCGACTTCAAGTTCGGCGCGGAAGTTGTTCGAGAACGCATATCCCAGCGTGCCGAAGATCGCCCAACCGGTGTCGAAGTCGGCGTCGTAGGTTGCGCTTGCCGTGATCACGTTCGTGACGGCGGTTGCCTGGAAGAAGCGTTCGCTGCCGACCCAGCCGGCACCACCTTCGATCGCGGCGTAAGATCCACGCAGTTCACCGGCACTCGCATTCGATACCAGCGCCAAAGTTGCGGCGCCGGCGAGCAGTGTAGTTTGAAGCTTCATCGTTGGTTCCTTGCACCTGGCCGGGGTAGCGAATCTTGTCGCCGAATGTCTGGAACCGTTGTCGCGCGATTGAGCTTAATCATCGGTAAATCGCGCGAGCACACTCGTGCTTTAAAAGTGAAGGGCGGCATTGCTGCCGCCCTTCACACCACACGGAGGTTAGTTCACT
>JANLXP010000879.1:0-15598 GCA_031365165.1 Alphaproteobacteria bacterium | reverse complement strand
ACCGTCGGATCGGGCGTCGTCGCAAAGATCGTCAAATAACGAACTCGAAGAACAAGATCCGAAGAAAGAAACGGAACGGCCCATGCAAAGCCAAAACATCCGCATCAGGCTCAAGGCCTACGATCACCGCGTGCTCGATATTTCGACGCGCGAGATCGTGAACACGGCCAAGCGCACCGGTGCGCGCGTGCGTGGGCCGATCCCGCTTCCGAATCGGATCGAGAAGTTCACCGTGAACCGCTCGCCGCACGTCGATAAGAAGAGCCGCGAGCAGTTCGAGATCCGCACCCACAAGCGGCTTCTCGACATCATCGATCCCACGCCGCAAACGGTTGACGCTCTTATGAAGCTCGACCTTGCGGCCGGGGTCAGTGTCGAAATCAAGCTGCAATAACGAAGAGAAGGTGGCGCTCACCATGCGCACAGGGGTGATAACTCAGAAGGTCGGCATGATGCGTCTGTTTACAGACGACGGCCGCCACGTGCCCGTTACGGTGCTGAAGCTCGACGGCTGTCAGGTCGTGGCGCAACGCACCAAGGACAAAGACGGCTACACCGCGCTCCAGCTGGGCTCGGGCGTGGCTAAGGTCAAACGCGTCTCGAAGGCAGAGCGCGGCCACTTCGCGAAAGCGCAAGTCGAGCCGAAGCGCAAGGTCGCCGAGTTCCGCGTGTCGCCCGACAATCTCGTTGAGGTTGGTTCGCTCATCACGGCCGATCACTTCGTCCCGGGCCAAATCGTCGACGTCTCTGGCGTCACGATCGGTAAGGGCTTTGCCGGCACGATGAAGCGCCACAACTACAGCGGCTTGGAAGCGAGCCACGGCGTTTCGATCTCGCATCGCTCCGCCGGTTCAACGGGTAACCGTCAGGACCCAGGCCGTACGTTCAAGGGCAAGAAGATGTCGGGCCACATGGGCCAGGTCCTCGTCACAACGCAAAACGTCGAAGTGGCGAAGGTCGATCCTGAGCGTGGCTTGATCATGATCAAAGGCGGCGTCCCCGGCGCCAAGGGCAGCTGGGTGATGGTGCGCGACGCGGTAAAGCGTCCTCTACACAAGGATGCCCCGAAACCGGCCGCGGTGAAGAAGCCTGCGGCAGCGACGGCGGCGTGAGGAACCAAAGATCATGAAAGTCAAAGTCCTCACCCTCGATGCCGGCGCAGCCGGCGAGATCGAACTCTCCGAAGACGTGTTCGGTGTCAGCCCGCGCGCGGACATCCTCGCGCGCGTCGTCCAGTGGCAACAGAACAAGCGCCACAAGGGCCAGCATCGCGTGTTGACCCGCTCGGAAGTCGATCGCACGACGAAGAAAATCTACAAGCAAAAAGGCACCGGCCAAGCCCGCCACGGCGCAGCAGCCGTCGGTCAATTCCGCGGCGGCGCGAAGTCCATGGGTCCGGTGCTCCGCTCGCGAGAAACCGATCTTCCCAAGAAGGTACGCGCCTTGGGCCTCAAGATGGCCCTCTCGGCGAAAAGAAAAGACGGCCAGCTCATCGTCCTCGACGCGGCCAAGATGTCCGAAGGCAAAACCAAGAAAGTCGTGGCGTCGTTCGGGAAGCTTGGCCTGAAATCGGCCTGCATCGTCGACGGTCCCGAGTTCGACGTCGGTTTTCAGCGCGCCGCCCGCAACATTCCGAACATCGACCTCCTCTCGGTCAGCGGCATCAACGTTCTCGACGTATTGCGTCGCGAAAAGTTGGTCCTGACGAAGGCGGCCTTAAGCGCAATTGAGGAGCGCTTCAAATGAGCAAGATCGCATCCTACACGGCGATCCTGTCGCCGGTGATCACCGAAAAGTCGACGAAGCTGTCGGAGCACAATCAAGTCGTGTTCCGCGTGCCGCACGACGCGACCAAGCCGCAAATCAAAAAGGCGGTTGAGGAGCTTTTCAAGGTGAAGGTCAAAGGCGTGAACACGCTCGTGACCAAGGGAAAGAAGAAGATGTTTCGCGGCCGTATGGGTCAGCGGAGCGACGTGAAGAAAGCAGTCGTCACCTTGCACGAAGGTTCGACGATCGACGTGACGACGGGGCTCTAAACTATGGCGTTAAAGACCTTCAGACCCACGACGCCCTCGACGCGCCAATTGGTGTTGATCGACCGCAGTCAGCTGTTCAAAGGCCGGCCGGTAAAGCATTTGACCGAGCCGCAAAAGGAATACGGCGGCCGTAACAATACGGGCCGTATCACCACGCGTTGGCGGGGCGGCGGGCACAAAAAACTCTACCGCGTAATCGACTTCAAGCGTCGCAAGTTCGACGTTGAAGGCACG
Source organism: Alphaproteobacteria bacterium (assembly GCA_031365165.1). GTDB lineage: Bacteria > Pseudomonadota > Alphaproteobacteria > Micropepsales > Micropepsaceae > SZUA-430. The sequence continues at coordinate 13,328 of JANLXP010000879.1, read as the reverse complement.
GTCGAACGCATCGAGTACGATCCGAACCGCTCGTCGTTCATCGCGCTCATCAAGTATCCGGATGGTGAGCAGACCTACATTCTCGCTCCGCAACGCCTGGGCGTCGGCGACAAAGTCATCTCCGGCATGAAGGCTGACGTGAAGCCCGGCAACGCGATGCCGCTCGCGGCAATGCCGGTCGGCACGATCGTGCACAACGTCGAATTCAAGGCCGGCGCCGGTGGCAAGATCGCGCGCTCGGCAGGCACCTACGTGCAATTCGTCGGTCGCGACCAAGGTTACGGCATTCTGCGCTTGAACTCGGGCGAAACACGCAAGGTTCGTCTCGAGTGCATGGCGACGGTCGGCGCGGTTTCGAATCCGGACCACATGAACGAAGTCATCGGCAAGGCTGGCCGAAACGTGTGGAAGGGCAAGCGCCCTTCAGTGCGTGGCACGGCGATGAACCCGATCGATCACCCGCATGGTGGCGGTGAAGGCCGCACCAAGGGTGGCCGTCATCCGGTAACGCCGTGGGGCCAGTTCACGAAGGGCATGAAGACGCGCTCGAACAAGCGCACAACGAAATTGATTGTGACCTCGCGTCACCTGAAGAAGAAGGGCTAGAGACGTATGGCGCGTTCAGTCTGGAAGGGACCGTTCGTCGACGGCTTTTTGCTGAAGAAGGCAGAAGCCACGCACAAGTCGGGCCGGCGCGAAGTGATCAAGATCTGGAGCCGCCGCTCCACGATCCTGCCGCAGTTCGTGGGTCTGACCTTTGGCGTTTACAACGGCCAGAAACACATCCCCGTCCTCGTGTCCGAAGAAATGGTCGGCCACAAGTTCGGTGAATTCTCGCCGACACGCACGTTCCACGGCCACTCCGGCGACAAGAAAGTGAAGAGGGGGGGCTAAAATGAGCAAACCGGAAAGAGAACGTTCGCTCGCCGACAACGAGGCGCAAGCCGTCGGCCGCATGATCCGCACGTCGCAATACAAATTGAACCTGGTCGCAGGCTTGATCCGCGGCAAGACGGTTGATCGCGCAATTGCGGACCTCACGTTCTCGAAGAAGCGCATCACGAACGATGTGCTGAAGATTTTGAAGTCGGCGGTCGCCAATGCCGAGAACAACCACAACCTGGACGTCGACGATCTGATCGTCGCCCAGGCGTGGACCGGCAAGGACATGGTGCTGAAGCGCTTCCACGCTCGCGGGCGCGGCAAAGGCGCGAGCATCCTGAAGCCATTCTCGGAACTCACGATCGTACTGCGCGAACAGAAGCAGGAAAAGAAAGCAAAGAAGGCGAAGGGCAAAGGTAAGCCTGCCGCAAAGAAACCGGCAGCGCCAAAGAAGGAAGCCGCCTGATGGGTCAAAAAGTAAATCCGATCGGGCTTCGGCTCGGCATCAACCGTACGTGGGATTCGCGCTGGTTCGCTGATCGCCGTGAGTACGGTCAGCTGCTGCACGAAGACCTGAAGATCCGCGCATTCCTGCTCGACAAGCTCAAGCAGGCGGGCGTCGCGCGCATCATCATCGAGCGTCCGCACAAGAAGTGCCGCGTGACGATCCACTCGGCGCGTCCGGGTGTGGTCATTGGCAAAAAGGGCGCCGACATCGAAAAGCTGAAGGCCGACCTCGGCAAGATTACGAAGTCGGAAGTGCATCTGAACATCGTCGAAATCCGCAAGCCTGAAGTCGACGCGCACCTGATCGCCGAAAGCATCGCCCAGCAACTCGAACGCCGCGTCTCATTCCGCCGCGCTATGAAGCGCGCGGTACAGTCGGCTCTGAAGCTCGGCGCGCTTGGTATCCGCATCAACTGCGGCGGTCGCCTGGGTGGCGCTGAAATCGCTCGCACCGAGTGGTATCGCGAAGGCCGCGTGCCGCTGCACACATTGCGCGCGGACATCGATTTCGGCGTAGCGACGGCGAAGACGGCTTACGGTACGTGCGGCGTGAAGGTTTGGGTGTTCAAGGGCGAAATCCTGGAACACGACCCGATGGCGCAAGACAAACGTTTGAGCGAAGCGCAGGAGCAGGGCGGTCAAGCCCGCACTCCGCGTCCCGCTCCGGCGCCCGGTTAAGGACACATTCGGAACTGAACCATGCTGCAACCAAAACGGTCTAAGTACCGAAAGCAATTCAAAGGCCGCATTCGCGGTAAGGCGACTTCGGCGAACAAGCTCGACTTCGGCGAGTTCGGCCTGAAGGCGCTTGAGCCCGATCGCATCACCGCGCGCCAGATCGAAGCGGCACGCCGCGCGATCACGCGCGCGATGAAGCGCCAAGGTCGCGTGTGGATCCGCATGTTCCCGGATATCCCGGTGTCGAAGAAGCCGGCCGAAGTCCGCATGGGCGCCGGTAAAGGCGCGCCCGAGTTCTGGGCTTGCCGGGTGAAGCCGGGCCGCGTGCTGTTTGAGGTCGACGGTGTCAACACCGCGACGGCGAAAGAAGCTCTCAGCCTTGCGGCCGCGAAGCTTCCGATCCGCACGAAGTTCGTCACCCGTCTCGGTCATTCGGAATAGGGGAGAGCGAACAATGGCGAAAAAAGACGTGGGCGCAGTCTCGGAACTCCGGACGATGTCGCCGGATCAGCTGACTGACGAGTTGGTTAAGCTGAAGAAAGAGCAGTTCAACCTGCGCTTCCAAAAGGCGACGGGTCAGCTTGAGAAGACTGCGCGCGTGCGGATTGTCCGCCGCACGATTGCCAAGATCAACACCGTCCTCGGCGAGAAATCGCGGGTGAAGGCTTAAGAGACAACAATGCCGAAACGAATTCTCCAAGGCGTCGTCGTAAGCGACAAAAACAAAAAGACGGTCATCGTCGAGGTGGAGCGCCGCTTCATCCATCCGGTGCTCGGCAAGACGTTGCGTCGCTCGAAGCGCTATCACGCGCACGACGAACAGGCCCGTTTCAAGTCCGGCGATCCGGTACGCATTCAAGAATGCCGCCCGATGTCGAAATTGAAGCGGTGGGAAGTTCTTTACGACGCTGCGGCGTCAAAAGCTTAAACGCGGAAAGCGCCACGCCCATGATCCAGAGTACAACCAACTTGGACGTTGCCGACAACTCGGGTGCGCGGCGCGTCATGTGTATCAAAGTGCTCGGCGGCGCCCAGCGCCGCTATGCATCTGTCGGCGATATCATCGTCGTCTCCATCAAAGATGCCATTCCGCGCGGCAAAGTGAAGAAGGGCGACGTCATGAAGGCGGTCGTCGTTCGCACGGCGAAAGAAGTTCGCCGCGCCGACGGAAGCTGCATCCGTTTCGACCGCAATGCGGCGGTCTTGATCAATAACCAAGGCGAGCCCGTGGGCACGCGCATCTTCGGACCGGTCACGCGCGAACTTCGCGCCAAGAACCACATGAAGATCGTCTCGCTCGCGCCGGAGGTTCTGTAAATGGCTGTGAAATTCAAAAAGGGCGACCGGGTGATGGTGGTCGCCGGCGAAGAGCGCAAGCGCAAAGGCGGCCAACCGCGCATCGGGCAGATCTTGAAAGTTTATCCCGATGAAGATCGCGTGCTCGTCCAAGGCGTGAACATGGTCAAGCGCCATACGAAGCAATCGGCGCGCAGCCAGGGCGGCATCATCTCGAAAGAGGCGCCCGTGCATATTTCAAACGTCGCGCACGTCGACCCGAAAACGGGCGAGCCGACGCGTATTGGGTTTAAGACGCTGCAGGACGGCCGCAAGGTTCGCTTTGCGAAGAAGTCCGGGGAAGTGATCGATGTCTGAGAAAGAGGCCAAAGGTAAAGGCAAAGCCGAGGCCGGCGCGAAGGAACCGAAAGGTCCGCCGCCGACCAAGACCGAGGAAAAGCGCGCCGAGAAGAAGGCAAAGGGTAAGGGCGAAGTCGCCACCGGCCCGGCCGTCTCGACGCAGTCGGAAACGCAACGTGCGAAGGGTGTGAAGCTCGCAGCCGGCGAGAAGTACGTACCGCGCGCGAAAAAGCGCTACCTCGACGTCGTGCGCAAAGAGCTGATCGAGAAGTTCGCCTACAAGAACGCGATGCAGGTGCCCAAGCTCGACAAGATCGTGATCAACATGGGCGTCGGCGAGACGACAGCGGACACGAAGAAAATTCAGTCGGCGGTGCGCGACCTCGCGCTGATCACTGGTCAAAAGCCCGTCGTGACCAAGGCGCGCATCGCGATCTCGAACTTCAAGGTGCGTGAGAACATGCCCTTGGGCTGTAAGGTCACGCTGCGCAAGGACCGGATGTACGACTTCCTCGACCGCCTGGTCACGATCGCGCTGCCGCGCGTGCGTGACTTCCGTGGCGTATCGCCGAAGAGCTTCGACGGCCGCGGCAATTACTCGATGGGCTTGAAGGAGCACCTCGTGTTCCCAGAGATCGACTATGACAAGATCGACACGGTGTGGGGCATGGACATCACCATCTGCACAACCGCGCAAACGGACGACGAAGCCCAGGCGTTGCTCGCCGGTTTTCAAATGCCGTTTGTGAAGTGACGAGAAGATAAGGCGAAGAAGATATGGCGAAGAAAAGCTCAATCGAAAAGAACAAGCGGCGCACGGCCCTCGTGAAGCGCTACGCGGGAAAGCGCGTGAAGCTGAAGGAGCAAGCGAACGACATGTCGCTGGCGCCCGAAGATCGCTTTGCCGCGCGCTTGAAGCTTGCGGAACTGCCGCGCAACTCCGCGCCCTCGCGCATTCGCAATCGCTGCGAGCTTACAGGCCGTTCGCGCGGAAACTACCGCAAACTCAAAATGTGCCGCATCAAGCTGCGCGAACTGGCCTCCCACGGGTTGATCCCGGGCATGGTCAAGTCGAGCTGGTAAGGGGGATAGGATAAATGTCGATCAACGATCCCATTGGCGATCTCCTGACCCGCATTCGTAACGGTCAAGAACGCGGACACGCGAAAGTCGTTTCGCCCGCCTCGAAGCTGCGCGGCCGCGTGCTCGATGTGCTGACCGGCGAAGGCTACATCCGTGGCTACGCCGAGGTCACGCACACGCAATCGAAGCCGGAGTTCGAAATCGAACTCAAATACTTCGACGGCAAGCCGGTGATCAAAGAGATCCGCCGCGTCTCGACGCCGGGACGCCGTGTGTACTCGTCGATCAAGGAGCTCAAGCCCGTGCGCAACGGCCTTGGCATTTCGATTTTGTCGACGCCGAAGGGCGTCATGTCAGACGCGCTAGCCCGCGAGCAGAACGTGGGCGGCGAAATTCTGTGTCACGTGTTCTAAGAGCAAACGGGCACAGGGAAGGTAAAAACGATGTCGCGAATTGGTAAAAAGCCGGTGCTGCTGCCTTCGGGTGTGACGGCGACGGTCAAGGACCGCGAAGTCAAAGTCAAAGGCCCGAAGGGCGAGCTCTCGCTCCGCGTGGTCGATGGCATCGATGTGACTGTGGACAAGGGCGGCGTCACGCTGACGCCGAAAGAAATGACCGACGACCTGCGCGCCAAGTGGGGCTTGCAGCGCACGCTGGTCAACAACCTCGTCGAAGGCGTCTCGAAGGGCTTCGCTCAGCAGCTCGAGATCGCGGGCGTCGGCTTCCGCGCGGCGGTGCAGGGCAAAAACCTGCAGCTGCAGCTGGGTTACAGCCATGACGTGATCTATCCGATCCCGGCTGGCATCGACATCAAGTGCGAGAAACCGACGCTGATCCTGGTGTCGGGTTCCGATAAGCAGAAGGTCGGCCAGGTCGCCGCCGAAATTCGCGGGTTCCGCAAGCCTGAGCCCTATAAGGGCAAGGGTATCAAGTACGCCGAGGAAAAGATCCGGCGTAAAGAAGGCAAGAAGAAGTAAGAGGCAGCCATGGCACTCAACCGGCAAGAACTGTTCGAGCGGCGTCAGCGCCGCGCACGTTTCAAGTTGCGCAAGGTTTCGGGCTTACGCCCGCGGCTGTCTGTGTTCCGCTCGTCGAAGCACATCTACGCGCAGGTGATCGACGACGTGAAAGGTATCACGGTCGCCGCCGCCTCGACGCTCGATGAAGAGACGAAGAAGGCGCTCACGAAGGGCAAAGGCACGGACAAGGACGCAGCTGCCGTCGTCGGCAAGCTCGTCGCCGAGCGCGCGAAGAAGGCGGGCGTCACCGACGTCGTCTTCGATCGTGGCGGATACATCTATCACGGCCGGGTCAAGGCGCTCGGCGATGCGGCACGCGAAAGCGGCCTGAAGTTTTAAAAGGATTTTGACCGATGTCCGGTGAGCAACAAACAGACCAACCACGCCGCGGCCGCCGCGGCGGTGGTGATCGCGGCGGGGATCGCAATCGCGACCGCGGTGGCGATCGTGAACGCAGCGAACTCGTAGACAAGCTCGTTCACATCAATCGCGTTGCGAAGGTTGTGAAGGGCGGTAAGCGTTTCGGCTTTGCCGCGCTCGTCGTCGTTGGAGATCAGAAGGGCCGCGTAGGCTTCGGTCACGGTAAGGCGCGCGAAGTGCCGGAAGCCGTGCGCAAGGCGACGGAAGCGGCGAAAAAGTCGCTCGTACGCATTCCGCTCCGCGAAGGCCGCACGTTGCACCATGACGTTCACGGCCGTCACGGCGCGGGCAAGGTTGTCCTGCGTCCGGCGCCGGTCGGTACCGGCATCATCGCCGGCGGTCCGCTGCGCGCTGTGTTCGATGCTCTCGGCGTGCATGACGTGGTCGCGAAATCGGTCGGCACCTCGAACCCCTACAACATGGTGCGCGCCACGTTCGATGCGCTGAAGCAGCAGGCGAGCCCGAAGATGATCGCCAACAAGCGTGGCAAGTCGGTCGCTGAAATCCTCACGGCCCGCAAGGGTGGCCCGGCTACAGCCGAAGTTTCGCCGGAGTAACGAACATGACATTGCGTACGCAGGAAGGTCGGCCAAAGACAAAGACGCTCACGATCGAACAGGTCGCGAGCCCGGCACGCCGCGAAGAGAGTCAGCGCGAAACGCTGATCGGTCTCGGCCTGGACAAACTTCGCCGCCGCAAGACGCTGCAAAACACGGACGCCGTGTGGGGCGCGATCTGCAAAGTCAGACACATGGTACGCGTCGTAGACGGCGCGTAAACGAAAGCAACGAAAATGAAACTCAACGAAATCCGCGACAACGAAGGCGCACACAACCGCTTCAAGCGTCTTGGCCGCGGCAGCGGCTCAGGCAAGGGCAAGACGTCCGGTAAGGGCGTGAAGGGCCAGAAAGCGCGTACAGGCCATCACGGCATGTTCGGGTTTGAAGGCGGCCAGATGCCGTTGCACATGCGTATGCCAAAGCGCGGCTTTAACAACATTTTCGCGCGTGAATTCGCCATCGTGAACCTGGGCGACCTGCAGAAGGCCGTCGAAAGCGGCAAGCTGAAGGCCGGGACGACACTGAATGCTGAGAGCCTTGCGACACTCGGTCTCGCCCGTCGCGCGCGTGACGGCGTGCGCCTTCTTGGCAAAGGCACTCTGAAGACCCAACTAAGTCTCGAAGTCGCGCACGCGTCCGGTTCGGCAATTGAAGCGGTCAAGAAGGCAGGCGGCACGGTCAAAGTGCTGGGTGTCAAAGCCAAGCACGTCACCCGCAAGGATCGCGCCCCAGGCAAGCGCGCGGAACGGCGCTTGACCTCGGCCAAGAAGCGCGAAGAACGCGCGGCAGCCGCGCAGCAGGCGAGGCACGCCAAGAAGGCGTAACCGGAAGAACGCGCGGGCTAAAAGCAGCGCGGGCCAAAGGCCCGTTATCGAGGAGTATCGCTAATGGCGTCCGCCGCCGAACAAATCGCCACCAACGTCAACTGGTCGGCGTTCTCGAAGGCCGAAGAACTGCAACGGCGCATCTGGTTCACACTGGGTGCGCTTGTCGTCTATCGGCTTGGCACGTTCATCCCGATGCCCGGCATCGACCCCATTCAGCTCGCCCGCATCATGGAGCAGCAGACTCAGGGTCTGCTCGGCATGTTCAATCTTCTGTCGGGCGGCGCCGTGGAGCGCATGGCGATTTTCGCCTTGAACGTTATGCCCTACATCTCTGCCTCGATCATCATGCAGGTCATGACCACGGTCAGCCCTCAGCTCGAGCGCATGAAGAAAGAGGGCGAATCCGGCCGCAAGATGATCAACCAGTACACCCGTTATCTGACGGTGCTTCTGGCGGCCGTTCAGTCGTTCGCGATCGCGCGTGGGCTGGAGGCGACGCAAGGTCTCGTCATCAACCCGGGCCTGATGTTTGAACTCTCGACCGTCGTCACGTTGACGGGCGGCGTGATGTTCCTGATGTGGCTGGGCGAGCAGATCACCTCGCGGGGCATCGGCAACGGCGTCTCGCTGATCATCTTTGCCGGCATCGTTGCGAACCTGTTCCAAGGGTTCATCAGCACGATGGAAATGGCGAACGTCGGAACGATCTCTTGGATCTCCGCGATCGGTCTCTACCTTCTCGTTCTCGCCGTGATCATGGCCATCGTCTATATGGAGCGCGCACAGCGACGGCTCTTGGTCAGCTATCCCAAGCGCCAGGTCGGCAACCGTCTGGTCGACCAGCAAAGCTCGCATCTGCCGCTCAAGATCAATACCTCGGGCGTGATCCCGCCGATCTTCGCGTCTTCGCTTCTGGTCTTGCCGATCACGATTGCCTCGTTCAACGCGCAGAACGCGCCGGAATGGCTGACTGAAGTCGTGCGCCTACTGAGCCACGGCCAGCCTCTCTACATGCTGGCCTATGGGCTCCTGATCGTGTTCTTCGCATTCTTCTACACCGCGGTCGTCTTCAATCCGGCGGACACCGCCGACAATTTGAAAAAGTACGGCGGCTTCATTCCCGGCATTCGCCCGGGCAAGAAGACAGCAGAGTATATCGACTACGTTCTCACGCGCTTGACCGTGCTGGGTGCGGCCTACCTCGTAGGCATCTGTTTGATCCCGGAGTTCATTCTGGCGCAATACGGCGGCAACCTGCTGCAGCTCGGCGGCACGTCGTTCCTGATCATCGTGTCGGTCACGATGGACACGGTCGCGCAGGTCAACAGCCACTTGCTCGCGCATCAATACGAAGGCTTGATCAAGAAGGCGCGTCTGAAGAAATGATCGTCGTCCTCTTCGGTCCACCCGCTGCCGGCAAAGGAACGCAGGCCAAGCGCATCCACGAGAAGTATGGCGTCGCCCATCTCTCGACGGGTGACATGCTGCGCGCGGCCATCGCGGCCGGGACCGATGTCGGCAAGAAGGCCAAGGCGATCGTCGATGGGGGCAAGCTCGTGCCGGACGACGTCGTCGTGGGCATCATCGCGGACCGGATCGACCACAAGGACTGCGCCAAGGGGTTCGTCCTCGACGGGTTCCCGAGGACGGTTGCCCAGGCGAAAGCCCTGGACGCCATGCTCATCGGCAAGAAGCTAGCAGTCGGCCACGTGATCCTGATGGAGGTCGACCAGTCGGCCCTCGTCCGGCGCGTGGAGAACCGGGCAGCCGAAGCCAGCGCGAAGGGCGAACCCGTCCGCCCCGACGACGACCCGGAGACGTTCAAAAAGCGCCTCGGCGTCTACACAGATCAGACCGCCCCGATTCTCCCCTATTACGAATCCCAAGGGAAAGTCCGGCGGATAGACGGAATGCGCTCGATCGAGGCCGTGGCCGCCCAAATCGACGCCGTCCTCAGCGACGAAAAGTCCGGGAAATCGGGGGCTCGCCCATGATTGACCGGCTGAAAAATGGCCCTATACTCCGCCGCCTTCCGTATCAGTCGGGCGCGGACGCTGCCGCCGGGAACCCCCGGGGGTGGCGCATTTCGGCATTGAAGAACTGGATTTAGGAGAAGACGACGTGGCCCGCATCGCAGGCGTGAACATTCCCACCAACAAGCGCGTGCACATCTCGCTGCGCTATATCCACGGCATCGGCCCGGTGAACGCGGTCGAGATTTGCAAGAAGGTGGGTATCGAGGAATCGAAGCGCGTCAATCAGTTGTCGGAATCGCAGGTCATTCAGATCCGCGAAATCATCGACCGCGAATACGTCGTCGAAGGCGACCTCCGCCGCGAAGTCGCGATGAACATCAAGCGCTTGATGGACCTCGGTTGCTACCGCGGCCTTCGTCACCGCAAGGGTCTGCCCGTTCGCGGTCAGCGCACGCACACGAACGCGCGCACACGCAAGGGCCCGGCCAAAGCGATCGCCGGCAAGAAACAAGTCACGAAATAATCGACCTCGTAGGACGACAGGGCCATGGCCACCGAAAAGAAAGCGCGCGTGCGCAAAAAAGAGCGCAAGAACATCACGTCGGGCGTTGCCCACGTGAACGCGACGTTCAACAACACGATGATCACGATCACCGACGCGCAGGGCAACACGGTTGCCTGGTCGTCGTCGGGCACGATGGGCTTCAAGGGTTCGCGCAAGTCGACGCCCTATGCAGCTCAGGTCGCCGCTGAAGACGCCTCGAAGAAGGCGATGGAACACGGCGTGCGCACGCTGGAAGTCGAAGTGAAGGGTCCGGGGTCAGGCCGTGAGAGCGCGCTGCGCGCCTTGCAGGCGGCCGGCTTCACCATCACCACCATCCGCGACGTCACACCGATACCTCACAACGGCTGCCGCCCGCCCAAGCGCCGCCGCGTCTAGACGAATTCGCACCCCCGTTTGCCGCATAAGGATATGCCCGTGATTGAGAAGAACTGGCAGGAATTGATCAAGCCGCAGAAGCTGCACGTCGAGCCCGGCACGAATGCGCGCACGCAGGCCGTGATCACCGCCGAACCGTTGGAGCGCGGCTTTGGCCTGACGCTCGGCAATGCGCTGCGCCGCGTGCTGTTGTCGTCGCTGCAAGGTGGCGCTGTCACGTCGCTGCAGATCGACGGCGTCTTGCATGAATTCTCGTCGATCCCGGGCGTCCGTGAAGACGTCACCGATATCGTCCTGAACATCAAGCAGCTCGCGCTGCGGATGCATGGCGACGGACCGAAGCGCCTGGTGCTGAAGGCCGAAGGTCCCGGCGAAGTGCGCGCTAGCCAAATCACGACGGTCGGTGATCTCGAAATTCTGAACCCGGACCTCGTGATCTGCAATTTGGATCACGGCGCCCGCGTGCGCATGGAACTGACCGTCAACACCGGCAAAGGCTACGTCGCCGCCGAACGCAACCGTCCGGAAGACGCGCCGATCGGGCTCATCCCGGTCGACTCGCTGTTCTCGCCGGTGAAGAAGTGTTCGTACCGCGTGGAGAACACGCGCGAAGGTCAGATCCTCGACTACGACAAGCTGACGATGACGCTGGAAACGAACGGCGCCATCACGCCGGAGAACGCGGTCGCATACGCGGCGCGCATTCTTCAGGACCAGCTCTCGATCTTCATCAACTTCGAAGAGCCGCGCGAGAAGAAGACGGAAGAGCAGAAGACCGATCTGCCGTTCAACCCGGCGCTCTTGAAGAAGGTCGACGAGCTCGAACTCTCCGTTCGTTCGGCGAACTGCTTGAAGAACGACAACATCGTCTACATTGGCGACCTGATCCAGAAGACGGAGGCGGAGATGCTCCGCACGCCGAACTTCGGCCGCAAGTCGCTGAACGAAATCAAAGAAGTGCTGGCCTCGATGGGTCTCCACCTCGGCATGGAAGTGCCGGGCTGGCCGCCTGAAAACATCGAAGACCTGGCGCGGAAGTTCGAAGACCAATACTGAGCGTGATGCTCGCTTAAGGAATAGGAAATCAAGTCATGCGCCACGGCAATTCGGGCCGCAAGCTCAACCGCACCCCGAGCCACCGCAAAGCGTTGTGGGTCAACATGGCCTCCGCGCTGATCAAGCACGAGCAGATCACGACGACGCTGCCGAAGGCCAAAGACCTTCGCCCAGTGGTCGAGAAGCTGATCACGCTGGGCAAGCGCGGCAAGACCGACCTGCATGCCCGCCGTCAGGCGCTCTCGCATCTGCAGAACGACACGAAGATGGTGGCGAAGCTCTTCGACGTGCTCGCTCCGCGCTACGCGTCGCGCAAGGGTGGTTACACGCGCGTGCTGAAGGCGGGCTTCCGCCACGGCGACGCGGCGCCAATGGCGATCATCGAATTCGTCGATCGCGACGTGACGGCCAAGGGCAAAGACTCAGGCCCCGTTCAAAAGAAAGCCGACGAAGAAGCCGCGGCCTAGTCGCCGGCTTCAGATCAGAGACAGCCAAGAGGGCAGCCGCAAGGTTGCCCTCTTTTTTGCGCGCTCGGCTCGGTGTGATAATTTCAGACATGACCGATCTCATTGCCATCGACGCCACATACCGGCACGTCGCCAAAGTTTCGACGCCGGGTCCGCTTCTCACAGCAGGCACCGCGCGCCTCAAATGGTATGACGTCGCTCGTGCCGACACGCCGGTTCCGGCGGCCATTCACGACCTGGCCCGCGCGTTTCTGCGATCTGAGGCGGAACGTGCTTTGAACGGCGACGTCGGTTTCGCCGTGCTTCACCGTTGCGGCGCAGGAAACGACTTCTATTTTCTGCCCGTCTGCACCTGGCGCAATTCGAACGAACTCTGGGAGTCCGTCTACTACAGGGACGCCGGCATGAACGGCTTCGCGCCGTTCATCCAAACGGACCATCACAGAGGCACGCTTTGCGTCTGGGAGCTGGGCCCCGTGATCCATGAACAAAAGGCGTGGGTGCGTTTCCTGCAGTCGCAGCGCGGGAACCCCGACCTGGACAACTATCTCTCCACGACGTTCGAAGGGGTTGTCGGGGCATAAAAAAGGGCCGGGATTTCTCCCGGCCCTCGCAACTTATGCAAGCGACGTAGCGCTTACACCGAATAGTACATCTGGAACTCGATCGGGTGCGGCGTGTGTTCGTACGCGTGCACTTCCTGCATCTTGAGCTCGATGTAGCTGTCGATGAAGTCGTCGCTGAAGACGTTGCCGCGCTTCAGGAACGCGCGGTTCCGGTCGAGGTTGTCGAGCGACTCGCGCAAGGACCCGCACACCTGCGGCACGTCTTTCAGCTCTTCCGGCGGCAGCGCGTAGAGGTCCTTGTCCATCGGTTGGCCCGGATGGATCTTGTTCTGAATGCCATCCAGACCCGCCATCAGCATCGCCGCATAGGCGAGATACGGATTGGCGCCCGGATCGGGGAAGCGCACTTCGATACGCTTGGCCTTCGGGCCGGCGCCGAACGGAATGCGGATCGACGCCGAACGGTTGCGCGACGAGTAAGCGAGCAACACCGGCGCCTCGAAGCCCGGAATCAGGCGCTTGTACGAGTTCGTCAGCGGATTGGTGAGCGCGTTGATCGCCTTCGCGTGCTTGATGATGCCGCCGATGTAGAACAGGGCGAACTCCGACAACCCAGCGTAGCCGTCGCCGGCAAACAGGTTCTTGCCGTCCTTCCACACGCTCTGGTGCACGTGCATGCCGCTCCCGTTGTCACCGACCACGGGCTTGGGCA
>JANLXP010000853.1:0-1269 GCA_031365165.1 Alphaproteobacteria bacterium | reverse complement strand
GGCTGTGGCGCTTGGCGGTTGGTGGCTGACGCACGGCATCGGTGCGTTGTGGTGGCCGGGTTTTATGGTGACGGCCGCGATTGTCGCCGGCTGGGCGCGTCACAGATGGCCGCCAGCGCAGACGTCGACGTGGCGGCCGCGTGGACAAGACAACGATCACATCAATCGCACAGCCTGGGCCATCGGTGGTGTGGCGGCGGCCCTCGGTATCGCCGCGGTGACCAGCGCAGAGTGGGCGTTCGCACAGTTTCTGCCGCCGCAAGTGGGTGAAGCGTTCGCGTTCGATCCGGATTTCTTGCCGGTTGGCGGTGCGATGGTGGTGATGATGTGGAGCCTCACTGCGCTTCAGTCCGCGATCGTGTTCTTCGAGGGACGTTGGCGGGCGCTCACGCGCAACATCGACCTTGCGATGAGCGCGCTGTGGTTCGTGGCGCTCACGTGGCTCGTCCTCGGCCCGCGCATTTATCTCAAGCCCGTGACGGATGAGGGTGCGAAGGGATGGATCTCGCTCGTCGCGCTCTTCGTGCTCATCGACCTCGGCATCAAGATTTACCGGCGCGTGCAGCGCCCGCGAGCGGATGCGGCGCTTGCCGCGATTGCAAAGACCTAAACCAGAAAGGGGAACGACATGTCTTACGTGACGAACGACAACGACCGGATCAATCGCATCGGCTGGGGCCTTGGCGCATTCGCCGCGCTGTTCGGTGCCGTCGTGCTGGTCAGTTCGCCATGGCTGATGCCGGCGTTGCTGCCTGCCGTGGGTGGCGCGTTCGCGTTCAATCCGGACTTCCTGCCGGTTGGCGGTGCGCTTGTCGGCGGCTTGTGGGTGTTGAACGCGATGCTGTTTGCGGTCGCGTTCTCCGACGGTCATTGGCGCACGGCGACGCGCAACCTCGACATCGCGCTCAACGCATTGTGGCTGGTTACGATGGCGTGGCTGGTGATCGGCCCGCAAATATTCCTGCGTTCGACCACCGACCAGACGGCGAAGTTTTGGATCGCGGTCGTGCTCGCGGTCGTCGCGGTCAGCATGGTTCCAAAGATCCGTCGCGCGATGCGCCGCTAGACGCGAACATTCCAGCCGCCGGGATGGCTTCGCGTCACCCGGCGCACTTGACCTTTCGGCCCGCGCCGTGGCTCTTGGCGCCTCAAGAAACGGCCGGATTCGTAACGACGATGAAGATACATTTTCACGAAGGCGATCTGCCTTCAGGCGTCGATTTCGGGAAGTCGGTTGCGATCGACACCGAGACGCTGGGCTTGAACCCG
>JANLXP010000187.1:0-2074 GCA_031365165.1 Alphaproteobacteria bacterium | reverse complement strand
CCGCGCAAGCCACCACGCTTCGCCTTGATCGTCCAATAGTCCGGCGACCGTCCTAGCGATTGCGCCAAAGTCGACGCCCGGTTTCTGGAAATCAAACCAAAAATCCGTGTGCGGCTTGAGAGAGCCCAAGCGAAACCGCTCTCGCGTCATAGACACGCGAATCTTAGCGATGGAAGAATCGGCGTGGATGGAGACGTTACTTCGATTGGGGCCGACGAACGATATCTCGGCAACGAACAGTCCACCACCGAGACGGAATTGAAACGTTAGCAGATCCGCGGATTCGCCAACTTCGCGATAGAAGTGCGGATAGCTTCCTCTAAATCCTTTCTTGCGTAAGACAGGCACGACCGTTGCCTTCAGCGCAGCGTCCATACTTCGCCGCGCAATATCGAGTTCGGTCAATGCGCCTCGTCCCAATTCTTCCCGGCCTTCGCCTCGACGACCAGCGGCACGCTGAGTTCGAACGCGGGTAGACACGCGCCTTCCATAACTTTCTGCACGACCTCGGCGGTATCCGCCGCCTCGTCTTCCGGCGCCTCGAACACCAATTCGTCGTGCACCTGCAACAACATCCGCGCGGTCAACTTCTTCGCCGCGAGCGCATCCGGAATGCGCACCATCGCGCGGCGGATGACATCGGCGGCTGAGCCCTGGATTGGCGCGTTGATCGCAGCCCGCTCCAAGAACGCCCGCAGCGACGGGTTCGACGCGTTGATATCGGGAAGGTTCACCTTGCGCCCGAAGATCGTCGTCACGAACTTGTTCTTGTGCGCCTCGGCCTTCGTGCGATCCATGTAAGCGCGAATGCCCGGGAAACGCTCAAAGTAAGTCTTGATGTAGGTGTTCGCCTCATCGCGCGGGATCGACAACTGGTTCGCCAACCCGAACGCCGAAATGCCGTAGATGATGCCGAAGTTGATCGCCTTCGCCCGCCGCCGCACATCGGCCGGCATACCCTTGATCGGCACGCCGAACATTTCCGACGCCGTCATCGCGTGAATGTCGAGCGCTTCGGCAAACGCCTTCTTCAGCGCCGGAATGTCGGCAATGTGCGCCAGCAACCGAAGCTCGATCTGGCTGTAGTCCGCACTGATCAGCTTCATGCCCTTCGCCGCAACGAACGCAGTGCGGATCTCGCGGCCTTCCTGCGTGCGGATCGGAATGTTCTGCAGGTTCGGATCGTTCGACGACAACCGCCCCGTCGTCGTCGACGCCAGCGCGTAGGACGTGTGAATCCGCCCTGTATGCGAATTGACGAAGTTCGGCAGCGCGTCCGTGTACGTGCTCTTCAGCTTCGACAACTGCCGCCAATCGAGAATTTCCTTCGGCAGGTCATGTCCCTGCGCGGCCAACTCCTCGAGCACGTCGGCATCCGTCGACCACGCGCCGGTCTTCGTCTTGCGCCCGCCCGACAGGCTCATCTTCTCGAACAAGATCTCGCCGAGCTGCTTGGGCGAACCCAGATTGAACTTCTCGCCGGCGAGCTTGTAGATGCTCTCTTCCAGCTGCGCCATCTTCTGCGCGAACCGCTGCGACAGTCGCGTCAGCACGTTGCGATCGACGAGGATGCCCGCCTCTTCCATGTCGGTCAGCACGGAAACGAGCGGCCGCTCCAACGTCTCATAGACGCTCGTCAACTTGTCGGCAGCCAACCGCGCTTTGAAAACGCTCCAAAGCCTAAGCTTCACGTCCGCGCATTCGGAAGCATAAGCCGTTGCGTCGGAAACCGGCAGCTTGTCGAATGAAACCAGCGTCTTGCCCTTGCCCACCACATCGGCCAGGGCCGGAAGTTTGTGCGTAAGATGCGCGTCGGCCAACTCCACCAAGTCGTGCCCGCGAACGCCCTGCTCGACCACGTAGGACAGCAACATCACATCGTCGGTAGCCGAAAGCTTCACACCGTAACGCGCGAATGCATGCATATCGCGTTTGATGTTGTGCCCGATCTTCAGCACGCCATCGTCCGCCAACATCGGCTTCAATTTCTTCACGACAAAATCGCGCGCCAGCTGACCCTGTTTAGCGTCGCCGAAATCGAGCCCGCCGCCCGATCCGTGCGCGACCGGCACGT
>JANLXP010000185.1:0-1368 GCA_031365165.1 Alphaproteobacteria bacterium | reverse complement strand
TATCCTCGATCGAGGCGCGGCCGGTGTGAGGGCCGTAGATGTAGTCGTGATAGACGCCGTCTTCCGTGAAGCACGCGGCAAACGCTTTGGCGTTGCCGCGGGAGGCTGTGTCGGAGAAGCGGGCGAGCAGATCTTTGAATTCGGCTTGGTTCATATGATCAGGCTTTCGCGGTGACGATCCAGACGGCGGCGCCCAGCGTGATGGGTGCGGTCTTCGCATACGGCGCCAGCGCTTCACGCAGTGCTTTGGCGGCTTGCTCTTTCTGTGCCGGCGAGGCGTCGCTCAATGCACGCGAGATCGGACCGAATTCCTGCAGATAGGCCACCGCTTCGTCGAGCGATGCGCCGATCTCCATCTTTGTGTCGAACGGCGTCAACGTGATTGCGTCGAAGCCGCCGTTCGCGAGGATGCGGCGTACACGTGCCGGATCGGCGAACGCGAACGGTCCCGGATCTTCCGGCCCCAACTGTGGTTGCGGTGGCACGTGTGGGCGCACGGCCATCATGGGGACGCGCACCCATTCGTTCTCGCGCCAATCGCGCCAGCATGCAAACGCGACGCGGCCGGTGGCTCTGAGCGCCTTGTGCATGTTGGCGAAGGCGGCGTCGGGGTCGGCGAAGAACATCACGCCGAAGCGGGAGAACAGTAGGTCAAACGCCTGCGCGTCGAATTTGTGTGTGGCGGCGTCGGCTTCGGCGAAGGTTATGTTCGCTTTCGCATCCGCCGCGCGGCGTTTGGCGAGGGCAAGCATCGTTGCGGATACGTCGGCACCTAGGACGCCGCCGCTTGCACCTGCCAGCTTCGCAAGCTTGATCGATGTATCGCCGCAACCACAGCCGACGTCGAGAATGTGCTCACCGCTCTGCACGTTCGCCGCCTTTTGCACGGCGTCGCCGATGGGAGCCAGCATCGCATCGAGCTGCACTTGCTGGGCAACCCACTTAGCGCCCGCATCTCCGTTCCAAAAAGCGATCTGATCGGCGTTGGTTGGGGGCGATGACATGATGTTTCCTTCGCGGTGCCGGCAAACCACTAGGTCATGGCCGACCGGGCGGCAAGCAGGACCTAGTGGCCGTGGTCGCTTGTGAGGCAGTGGCTGTGGGAGTGGTCGGCGAGGACCTTGATGACGCGGCATTCGGCGACGCGGCCATGGCGGCATTGGCGGACCATGCGTTGCAGTTCGCCGCGCAGGCTTTCGAGCCGCGTGATTTTCGCTTCGACGTCGGCCAAGACGTCGCTCGCCACGCGGTCCACGCGCGCGCAGGGCTGGTCGGGCTTGTCGACGAGGCCCAAAAGTTCGCGGATCGCGTCGAGCGGAAAGCCGAGCTCGCGGGCGTGGCGGATGAAGGCCAGACGGTCGGCGTGAA
>JANLXP010000812.1:0-9283 GCA_031365165.1 Alphaproteobacteria bacterium | reverse complement strand
GTGATTGCCCAAATTGTAGATCCCATGCGGCGGCGTAGCTGACGGCTTGCGCGCAAGCGCCGCCAACACACCCGCAACAATGTCGTCGATGTAGGTAAAGTCGCGCCACATCTCGCCGCCGTTGAACACGGCGATCGGCTCACCCGCCAGAATCGCACGCGTGAACAGGAACGCCGCCATATCCGGCCGCCCCCAAGGCCCGTACACCGTGAAGAACCGCAACCCCGTCGCCGGCAGCTTGTAGAGATGCGCGTACGTGTGGCCGATCAACTCGTCAGCCTTCTTCGTCGCCGCATAAAGCGAATTCGGCTGCTCCGTCTCGTCGTCGATCGAAAACGGCAGCTTCGTGTTGCCGCCGTAAACCGACGACGAACTCGCATAGACGAAATGCTGAAGCCCCGCGAATTTCCGCGCGAGCTCCAACATCACAACCTGACCCATCACGTTCGACGAAACGTAGGTGTAGGGATCGGTCAGCGAATGCCGAACGCCCGCCTGCGCCGCCAAATGAACGACATGCGTGACCCCTGGATACTTCGCCGCCAACGCAAACATCGCGTCCTTGTCGGCAATATCGATGCGCTCGAACGCAAATCCCTTTTGCGCCGTCAACTTCGCCAGCCGCGAATCCTTCAGCGCCACCTCGTAATACGCATTCAAATTGTCGACGCCCACGACCTCATCACCGCGCGCAAGCAAGGCCTGCGCAACGTGAAAGCCAATAAACCCGGCCGCGCCGGTGAGCAAAACCTTCATGCGTGATCACTCCGTGATTGCCGTCTATCCGACAGCGGCTCTGGGGTAAATGCCTCGGGGTACTCAAAATGGGGCGTCATCAGCGGGTCGCGACTCTTGACTTGTCCACAAATATCCTTAAGATGTGGACAGAGCTCGGAGCCGCACAATGTCGAAAACCTTGACGCTAAACGTACGCGTGAGCGGCGCGCTGGGCGACCACGTAACGACAAACGTTGGTGAGAATGGCGCCTACGAGAACGTCAGCGAGTACGTGCGCGACCTCATCCGCCGCGATAAGGAACGCGCGGACGCCGAAGCCTTCGCACGGCTGAAGTCGGAGTTGAGCAAGGCGTTCGCTGCGCCGGACAGCGCCTTCAAAACGCTCGACGCCGATACAGTGATCAAGCGAAACGCGCGCAAGCGCAAATGACCGCTTTCCGCATAGCCGACGGTGCGAGCCACCGGCTGGACGAAATCTTCGACTATACCCGTCGGAAATGGGGCGACGCGCAAGCAGAAACCTACATTCGCGGCCTCTTCGACAAATTCAAAGCCATCGCCGCGCGCGAGTTCCCTTGGCGTGCCATCCCCGCCGAATTCGGCGTCGATGGGTTCGTCTGCCATCACCAGAAACACT
Source organism: Alphaproteobacteria bacterium (assembly GCA_031365165.1). Classification (GTDB taxonomy): domain Bacteria; phylum Pseudomonadota; class Alphaproteobacteria; order Micropepsales; family Micropepsaceae; genus SZUA-430. The sequence goes on along the minus strand of JANLXP010000812.1, from coordinate 7,908 downwards.
ACATCTATTGGAAACTACTCGCCGACGGAAAAATCGGCATCGTGACCGTCTTGCACGAACGCATGCACCAAATAGAACGCTTGAAGGCCGAACTGGAACCGATCAAAGGCTCCAATACGTAATCCCCTTCGGCACCGTCGCCGGGTCGATCGCGGACTTCACGTCGATCAAAACGCCGAGCGGCTTTAGCTTGGCAAGCAGGGCAGGGATGTCCGCCAAGAACGCGCGATGCGGCACGGCAAGGATCAACGCGTCCAAATCGTGCAACTGATCCAAGTCGCTAAGCGCGATCCCATACTCGTGTATTGCATCCTGCGGCCGCGCCATCGGATCGCTCACGGTCGCGCGCACGTCGAATTTCGCAAGCTCGTGCACGATGTCCGGCACGCGGCTGTTGCGCGTATCGGGCACGTTCTCTTTGAACGTCAGGCCCAAGATCGCGACCCGCGCCTCGTTCAGCGCCGTATTGTTGCGGCTCAAGAACCGCACCGCACGCTGCGCGATGAACGCACCGACGCCGTCGTTGATCCGCCGCCCCGCCAAGATCACATCCGGGTGATAGCCCAGCGCCTCAGCCTTCGTCGTCAGATAGTAGGGATCGACGCCAATGCAGTGCCCGCCGACAAGCCCCGGTGTAAACGGCAAGAAATTCCACTTCGTCTTCGCCGCCGCCAAAACGTCGGTCGTGCGAATCTCTAACCGGTCGCAGATCAACGCGAGCTCGTTCATCAGCGCGATGTTCAAATCCCGTTGCGTGTTTTCCAAAACCTTCGCGGCCTCCGCCACCTTGATCGATGGCGCGACGTGAACGCCGGCGGGCACCACGGCCCCATAAAGACGCGCGAGGGTTGCAGCCGTCGCTTTATCCTCAGCCGACACAACCTTCACGATACGTTGCAGCGTGTGTTCCTTGTCCCCAGGGTTGATCCGCTCCGGCGAATAGCCGATCCGGAAATCAGACCCCTGGTTCAAACCGGAAACCTGGGCGAGTATCGGTCCGCAAAAGTCTTCTGTTAGACCGGGATAGACCGTCGATTCGTAGCAGACGATCGAGCCTCGCTTCAGCGCGCGACCGGCAATTTCGGAAGCGCTCTTCAACGGGCCAAGATCGGGCCGCTTCTGATCGTCGATCGGTGTCGGCACACACACAATAAAGACGTCGGCGCCTTTGAGGTCGTCTTCGCGATGGGTAAATGTCAGTTGGACGGATTTGAGTTCTTGGCGCGTGAGTTCGCCGGTCCAGTCCTCACCTTGTTTCAGCGCATCGACGCGCGTCTCGTTGATGTCGAACCCGATCGTGCCTGGAAATTTCGCGGCAAAGCCAACGGCGACCGGCAAGCCGACATATCCAAGACCGATGACGGCAACGCGTTCGCTCATGCACCGAAATCCAAAGTTCGCGGCATAGGTACGCCCGCATCCGCGCCTGTCAAGCAGTGCGGGGCGGCATGAACCGCGACGACGACAATGTCTGGCTTTACCCTGAGCGCATTCTGCTGCTCGCCTTTCTTGCCGTGCTCGCGTGGGCGCCGTTCCCCTATGGCTCGAACCGCCCGTGGGCCGAACTCGCACTCGGCATGGGCTTGGGAAGCATCTTGCTGATGTGGGCGGGCCTCGCGCTCACCGGCTTCGTGCCGGTGACACCGCAACTGCGCCGCCTCGCGCTGCCGGGTCTCTGCGTCGTCGTCGCGTTGGGTTGGGCGTTCGTGCAATCCGTCAACCTCGACGGGTTCGCCTCACTCACGGGCCTAAGCCTCATCGCCCTCGCGCATCCGCTCTGGGACATGACGAACGCAGCGTTGGGTACTCACGTGGGCAGCTATGTCTCCGTCGATCCCGAACTCACGCGCCAAGGTGTGTTCGCAGCATCGCTTAGCATCGCAGCCTTCCTCGTCGCGTTCGAACTCGCGCGCGATCGCGATCGTGCCGCGTCGATCGTCAGCGGCATAGTCGTCATCGGCTTCTTGTACGCGGCTCTCGCGCTCGCAAGCTTCTATGCAAAATTCGATTTCCAATCCTGGCTGATGCCCGACCCAAAGCTCGACACCGCGCGTGTCACCGGCCCCTTCGTCAACCCGAACCACTTCGCAACCTTCGCTGCACTCGCAGCAATCGCTGGCCTCGGCCTCTTCGTCGAAAAGCTACGGCAATCGATTGTGTGGGACCGCGGCGCCCGACTCATCGCGCGCACGGGCTTAGCTGCGCTGACAGGCGAAGTTGCGCTCTTGTTCGTGATGATCGTGACGACGGTCTCCGCACTTCTGCTCACCCAATCGCGCGGCGGCGTGATCGCCTTCTTCTTAGGGACAATCGCGCTGATCACAGCGCTCACCGTCGGACGCCGCGCCAACAAAGGCGAAGCGTCAGGCCAGCGCGCGATGGCGGCACTCCTCGTTGCGGTCCTAGGTATCGCAGCCGCCGTCAGCGCCGATCCGTTGCTCGGCCGCGTTCAGGAGCAAGGCGTCACCGACAACGCCCGCGCCCAGATCGCACAGTCTACGATGAAGGCAATCGAGTCCGCCCCGTTGACGGGCCTCGGCTTCGGCGCGTTCGAGCGTTACTACCCACTCTTCAGCGACGGCGCGGTGTCCGGCAACGTCGATGAAGCCCACAACGATATCCTGGAAACACTGGCCGACCTCGGAATCCCCGCAGGCCTCGCTTATCTCGCCGTACCTGTAGTGCTGGCGTGGATGTGCTTCCAAGGTTGCCTGAACCGCCGCCGCGACCGACTATTCCCAGCCGTCGCCTTCGCTGCCTCGGTCGTGGTCGGCATCCACGCGGCGGTAGAGTTCAGCCTCCAAGTCCCAGCCGTCGCCGTCGTGTACGCCGCGCTTCTAGGCCTTGGCGTCGCCCAATCCTGGCGAACGAACATGGACCTCATTCGCTGAGTGAGCCCAAGCGCCGCAAAAAAGGTTGAACCACGAACAGCACGAAAAACACGAAGCGCTCGTGGACGGTTACCAGCGCGGTGTGCGTGGTACGGGAAGAAATGCCTCACGCGAAGCCGCGAAGACGCGAAGAAGAAAGGCACGAAACAGGTGTCCCTTGCGCGCCGCGGGCGCGCAGACGATCTTGAAATAGGCGCTTCGCGCCCGGCGTGCCCTCAGCCGTTCGCGCCCTTTCTTCGCGTCTTCGCGGCTTTGCGTGAAACATCTTTCGGCGGCTGTGGCGGGTACGGGTTCGACGGCGCACATGAGCGCTTCGTGTTTTTCGTGCTGTTCGTGGTTTAATCCAGCGATAGCTCCGCATACCTTGACTCTGGCCGCACACCCGTTGTCTGTCCGCGCCGACTACTGAGAGGAAATATATGGCTCGCGCATTGACGTTTCCGGGGCAGGGCAGCCAAGCCGTCGGTATGGGAAAAGCGCTCGCCGAAGCGTTCCCCGCCGCGCGCGAACTGTTCGAAGAGGTTGACGAAGCGCTGAAGCAACCGCTGTCGCGCCTCATCTGGGAAGGTCCGGAAGCCGACCTCACGCTCACCGAGAACGCGCAACCCGCATTGATGGCCGTCAGCCTGGCCGTGATGCGCGTGCTCGAACGCGAAGGCAACTTCGACTGGACGAAGCACGTGATGTTCGTCGCCGGCCACTCGCTCGGCGAATACTCGGCGCTCGCCGCCGCAGGCGCGCTCACCGTCCCGCAAACAGCACGTCTGCTTCGAGCCCGGGGCTCGGCGATGCGCCGCGCAGCGCCGGTCGGAACCAGCGGGATGGCGGCGTTGCTCGGCGCCGATTTCGCGCAGGCCGATGAAGTGACAAAAGAAGCATCGACTGGCGGTGAAGTCTGCGTCGTCGCGAACGACAACGCGCCCGGCCAGATTGTGATCTCCGGTCACAAAGGCGCACTCGAACGCGCGCAGGAGATCTCGAAGACCAAGGGCATCAAGCGCTTGATGATGTTGCCGGTCGCGGCCGCGTTCCATTCGCCGCTGATGGCGCCGGCCGCGCGCGAGATGGAAGACTTGCTGGGCAGCGAAACAATCCGCCCGCCGCGCGTACCCGTAATTTCGAACGTCAGCATCAACCCGGAAAGCGATCCGGCGACGATCAAGCGCCTGCTCATCGAACAAATCACAGGCCGCGTTCGCTGGCGCGAAACGATCGAGGGACTACGCGGCCGCGGCATAAGCTCGGTCGTCGAAGTCGGCGCAGGCAAGGTCCTCTCCACGATGGCCAAGCGCATCGACAAGGAACTGCCAACGACCTCAATCGAAACGCCGCAGGAAATCGAAGCGTTTATCAAGACGCTCTAAGCGAAGGATACTCCGATGTTTTCTCTCTCCGGCAAAACCGCGCTCGTCACCGGCGCCAGCGGCGGCATCGGCAGCGACATCGCTCGCGCACTCCACAAGCAAGGCGCAGCGGTCACGCTCTCAGGCACGCGCCGCGAAGCGCTTGAAGCGTTACAGAAAGAATTGGGCGAACGCGCGCACATTGCGGTCTGCAATCTAAGCGACTCGGCACAGGTCGATGAGCTGCCGAAGACCGCGGAAGGCCTGATGGGTGGCCTAGACATCTTGGTCTGCAACGCCGGCATCACGCGCGACAACCTCTTCATGCGCATGAAAGACGAAGAATGGGATGAGGTGATCAAAGTGAACCTCACCTCGACGTTCCGCCTTTCGCGCGCCGTCATGCGCCCGATGATGAAAAAGCGCTGGGGCCGCATCGTCGCCATCACGTCGGTCGTGGGCGTCACCGGCAATCCGGGGCAGGGGAACTATTGCGCGGCGAAGGCGGGCATTATCGGCATGGCCAAATCGCTGGCCCAGGAAATCGCCTCGCGCAATATCACCGTCAACTGCGTCGCCCCCGGCTTCATCAAGTCGCCGATGACCGACGTCTTGAACGACCAGCAACGCGCGACGATCATGGCCAAGATTCCCGCGCAACGCCTTGGCGGCGGTAGCGATATCGGTGCTGCCGTAGCGTACTTGGCGAGCGAGGAAGCCGCCTATATCACCGGCCAAACCCTGCATGTGAATGGCGGAATGGCCATGATTTGAAGGGCTTAACCCTGAAGGCGCGGCAGTTGGCAAGCTCGCCTGAGGTGTGTTACGAACCGCGCAAATCCCCCATCCCGCCGGATTCTCCTCGAAGGCGCCGGGGTTGTTCCGTTTCTGGCAGTTCTCTCAAAGGAATAAAAAATGAGCGATATCGCTGACCGCGTGAAAAAGATCGTCATCGAACATCTGAACGTGGAAGCCGAAAAGGTGACCGAAAAAGCCAGCTTCATCGATGATCTCGGCGCGGACAGTCTCGATACGGTCGAACTCGTCATGGCGTTTGAAGAAGAATTCAACGTCGAAATTCCGGACGACGCGGCCGAATCGATCGTTACCGTCGGCGACGCCGTCAAATTCATCACAGAAAAAGCGGCGTGAGCCGGGTTGCTCGGGATCAAGTGCGCACTAGCTGAATCCTAATGCGTCGCGTCGTCGTTACAGGACTAGGTCTGGTTAGCCCGCTGGCAAGCGGGGTCGAGGAGACGTGGTCGCGCCTCCTCGCAGGCCAGTCCGGCGCGAAGAAGATCACCGCGTTCAATACCGACGACTTGCAGACGAAAATCGCAGCCGACGTCCCGCGCGGCGACGGCACGAACGGCACGTTCAATGCCGACCGGTGGATGGACCCGAAGGACCAGCGCAAGGTCGACGACTTCATCGTTCTCGCGATGGGTGCCGCGGGTCAAGCATTCGAGCACTCGAAGCTAGTGCTCGATACCGAAGAAAAGCGCTGCCGCGCCGGCGTGTTGATCGGTTCCGGCATAGGTGGCTTGCCGGGCATTGCGGACGCGGCAATTACGCTCCACGAAAAGGGCCCCCGCCGTGTCAGCCCGTTCTTCATCCCCGGACGCCTGATCAATCTCGCCTCCGGCTACGCGTCGATCCGTTACGGCATGAAGGGCCCCAATCATTCTGTGGTGACCGCCTGCTCGACCGGCGCGCACGCGATCGGCGACGCTGCTCGCTTGATCGCGCTCGACGACGCCGACGTGATGCTCGCCGGCGGTACGGAATCGGCGATATCGCGGCTCGCTATCGCGGGCTTCAATGCCTGCCGCGCGCTTTCGACGGCATTCAACGACACCCCGGAAAAGGGCTCGCGCCCTTACGACAAGGACCGCGACGGCTTCGTGATGGGTGCGGGCGCAGGCTGCGTGATTCTGGAAGAACTCGAACACGCCAAACGCCGCGGCGCGAACATCTATGCCGAGATCAAGGGTTACGGCCTTTCGGGCGACGCTCACCACATCACCGCGCCGGCCGAAGATGGCAACGGCGGCTTCCGCGCGATGCAAATGGCACTGAAGCGCGCGGGGATGATGCCGTCCGACATCGATTATGTGAACGCCCACGGCACCTCGACTCCGGTCGGCGACGAGATCGAGCTCAGGGCGGTTGAGCGGTTGTTCGCCAATGCGGCCGGCAATGTCTCGATGTCATCGACGAAGTCGTCGATCGGACACTTGCTGGGTGCGGCGGGTGCGGTCGAAGCGATCTTCGGCATCCTGGCCATACGCGACCAGATTTGCCCGCCGACGTTGAATCTCGACAACCCCTCGGTTGAGACGAAGATCGATCTCGTCCCGCACAAGGCGAAGAAGCGTCCGATTCGAGCGGTCCTGTCGAATTCTTTTGGATTCGGGGGCACGAACGCGACCTTGATTTTGACGGGCGCGCCGCAGTAACCGATAATCGTTAACGGCACGTCCCCCTCCCCAAACGCGGAGCACGACTTTGCGTTCCTTCTTTCGCTTTATCTTCGTCGTTCTCTTGCTTGGCGTCGGCGCAGCCGCTGTCGGCGGTTGGTATGTCCTCAATCAATTCGATTCGCCGGGTCCGGCAGCCTACGAAGGTGAGACTGAAACCATCGTGTCGCTGCCGTTGGGCACGGGCCTCAATCAAGCTGCCAACATCTTGCAGCAACGCGGCGTCGTTCGCAGCGCGCTGATCTTCCGCGCGGGCGTCATGTACAACCGCAAAGCGGCAAGCCTCAAAGCGGGCGAGTACGCGATCCCGTCCGGCGCCTCGCCGTCTGACATCATGAACATCCTGATCGAAGGCAAATCGATCGTCTACAAACTGACGTTGGCCGAAGGTCTGACGACCGCCACGATCCTAGAACTCGTGCGCCACCAGCCTTCGCTGTCCGGCGACGTCACGATCGCGCCGTCCGAAGGCTCGCTGCTGCCTGAGACCTACATCTTCAACCGCGGCATGCCACGCGACGATCTGATCTTGCGCATGCAGGAAGACCACAAGAGCGTGCTCAACGAACTGTGGACCCATCGCGCACCGAACCTTCCGTTCGCCACACAGGAAGAAGCGGTGGTCTTGGCCTCCATCGTGGAAAAGGAAACCGGCATCGCCGAGGAGCGCCCGCGCGTCGCCTCCGTCTTCGTCAACCGCTTGCGCAAAGGCATGAAGCTGCAGTCGGATCCGACGATCATCTACGGCCTGACCAAAGGCGTGCCCTTAGGGCGCGGCATTCGCCAAAGCGAACTCGACAAAGCAACGCCCTACAACACCTACGTCATCGTCGGCTTGCCGCCGACCCCGATCGCCAATCCGGGTAAGGCCTCGCTGGCAGCGGTGCTGAACCCCGCACCCACGGAAGACCTGTTCTTCGTCGCCGACGGCACCGGTGGCCACGCCTTCGCAGCCACCGTCGCCGAGCACGAAAAGAACGTGCAAAAGTGGCGCGCTATCGAGAAGCAGCGCGCCGCCGGCACCCCAACGCCCACCCCCTGAACGTTGAGCGGGCGGCCCTCAACCCCTAAGGTCCGGCCTGACTCGATAAAGGCCGGACCCTAAATGCCCATCTCCAGTATGACCGGCTTTGCCCGCACCCAAGGCGCCCTCGGCGCCTGGCGCTGGCACTGGGAGGTCCGCAGCGTGAACTC
>JANLXP010000779.1:0-2201 GCA_031365165.1 Alphaproteobacteria bacterium | reverse complement strand
GCAAGCCAGTGATACTCGTGGCGTAGGTTCAATTTCTTGCAGTTGAAAAGAGGAAGGATCGATCCGCCCTATCACTATACCCCCGCGGTGCAACTCCTGAAGATACCGTTCAGTGGCACCGCCTTGTGGCGCGGCGGGCGGCTTGTTGCGGTGCATAATCAACCAGTATCTGCGTGTGCCAACGCTGTTGTTGGATGTCAGACGTGCATCGTTCGAGGGAACGGACGTAGGCTGCGGTCCCGAGGCTCCGATGCGCCTCGTGCATCACCGCTCGCCACTGGAGGCCAATCTATGCGCTGGCTTGTTCGAATCGCGGTTACGTTCGTCGTCGTGCTTGCTGCTGCAAGCTTGTACGTGTGGCTGAACTTCGACGCGGTGCGTTACAGCACGATCGTGTGGATGGCGACGCCGAGCAAGCCGTTCGACGAAACCCGCGTGCCGCCCCCCTTCGACTATGCGACCGACAAAGCGTGGGTGGCGTTGCCGACGCGGAAGGATGCCGCCGACGACGTCGTCGAAGGCGAGATGGACGGACAAGCGGATGCCGCGGTGGACGTGTTCTTGGTTCACGCTACGACATATGCACAGCTCAGCAATGACAGCTGGAACCAACCTCCCAACGATCTACAGACAATTGCCTTCACCGACGCCGCGATGCGCGGCGCGTCCATCTACAACGCATGCTGCAAGGTCTACGCGCCGCGTTATCGACAGGTCTCGCTCGGCGCATTTGGAGACAAGACCGGCAGCGGCGCGAAAGCGCTTGAGATCGCCTACGCGGATGTGGAGACTGCGTTCGACTATTTCTTGGAGCACCATAGCCGCGGCCGGCCGTTCATTCTGGCCGGCGCCAGTCAGGGCGGCCGTCACATCTTCAAGCTGCTTAAGTCGCGCATCAACGGCACCGAACTGGCCGATCGCATGGTGGCGGCCTATCCGCTGATCTTTTGGATGCCGAAAGCGCAGTTCGCTAAGGATTCGCCGAACATTCCGGTTTGCAGCAGCCCGACGCAAATCGGATGCGTGGTGACGTTTAATCCGGTCGGGCCCCACTTGCGAACAGGCTTGAACGCGTTCATGGATCAAACGGACATCATTTGCGTCAACCCGCTGACATGGAAGACGGACGGCGCCTACGCGGGATTCGACCTGAACATCGGCACGCGAACGTTCAAGACGCCCAAGAAATTGCTGCCGGGGATCGCCGACGCCCAATGCGACAAGGACGGACGGCTTCTGGTCTCGGAGATTCGGACCGATATGTACGACGGCATACCGCTGTCGCGGTCGTTGTTCATGGGCGTTTTCGGGCGCGACAATTACCACTCCATCGCGGGCGGATTGTTCTACGGGAACATCAGGCGCAATGCGAAGGATCGCGTCGATGCCTACCTTGCGGCGCACGGATCCGTTCAGCCTGTGGCGGGTCCCTGACGGGTATGCGCGTGCGCGTCCTGTACTCCAAGAGTCGCCGCGGCGCGATCAACGCGTTGCCCGTCGTAGCAACATTACGAATGACCGCTTTCGGCGAATATGAGCCATACAACAGCGTGCTAACCGACAGACCGCATTGGCCCAATCTAGTCACTCCTCGACGCACGATAGACGGGGCTCAGGTCAGTTCCATTCGGCCTGCTGGGATTCTCCTGCGCAGCGGCGGGTGGCGCTCAGTACAAGATCGGCAGTGGGGATGCGGCGAGCTATCGCCCCAATGGCGGGGCCCGCCTCGCACGCACGGCGCTCGCGCTTTGCGCGTACGGCTTGTGTGCTTGCCACGGTGCCAGCCAAGCATTCGCCGCATCTTCGTGCTAAGCAGGCACGCTCGATTCCGATAAAGGCTCCAAGCCCATGCACCCGTACCTCACCATCGTTCTCATCCCGGCAAAAGCTTTGCGCCTCGTCGCCGCGCTCGTGCTTGCCTGCACATCGATTGGGACGGCAACCAGCGCGTTCGCCGAAACTGTCATCCTCGATTGCGACGCCAACAAGCAAGCGAACATCTGCCTGTCGCGTTGGGTGATCGACAGCGATTCGCAGACGGTGACAATGCACTGGTGCAAGGATCCCGATCATCTCTCGACGCCCAAAGTCGAGATCACCGCGGACAGGATCACCGTCCACTACGATGAGATTGGCGGCAACTTCTACGACATCGACCGCAAAACCGGCCGCATGACGATACTCGGTGAAAGCTATAACGG
>JANLXP010000749.1:0-3720 GCA_031365165.1 Alphaproteobacteria bacterium | reverse complement strand
GCCCTCACCCAGGCAAGTTGCTCACGGCTCCGCGCTCACCCGCACCAAAAGCTTCCCGGTGTTTCCCCCGGTGAACAATCGGCCAAGCGTCGTCACCGCGTTCTCAAGCCCGTCGGCGATATCGACCCGATCCTTGATTTTCCCTTCCATCAGCCATTGCGCCATCTGCATCGCGAATTCGCCGAACCGTGGCAGATAGTCGATGATGATGAAGCCTTCGATGCGCGCTCGTTTCATCAGCACGTTGGCGAAATTGTAGGGGCCAGGCACCGGCCCATTTGCATTGTACTGCGAGATTAACCCGCACAGAACGATCCGCGCCTTCAAGTTGATGTTCGCCAGAACGGCATCCAGAATCTCGCCGCCCGCGTTCTCGAAATCGACGTCGATCCCCTTCGGGCACGCACGCTTCAAGGCGTCGGTAACGTCGCCCGCCTTGTAGTTGATGCAAGCGTCGAACCCGAAATCCTTCACGACATGCCGGCATTTCTCGTCCGACCCGGCAAGACCGACGACATAGCAGCCTTTGATCTTGGCGATCTGTCCAACGATTTGCCCGACGGCCCCGGCAGCTGCCGACACCACCACGGTCTCGCCGGGCTGCGGCTTCCCAAGATCGAGCAATCCGAAATAGGCGGTGGCACCCGTGGCGCCCAGCGCGCTCATATACGACGACAACGGCACGCCGGGTATCTTGGGCAACTTGCGCGCGGGCATCGGCCCGCTCGCGGAAGCGATGGTATAGTCCTGCCAACCGCCCATGCCGGGTAGCACAATGTCGCCAGGCGCGAACCCGTCCGCGTTCGATTGCTCGACGACGCCGAGCGTCCCGCCCCGCATCACGTCGCCGATCGCGACCGGCGGCATGTATTGCTCCATGTCGCTCATCCAAATGCGGTTCGTCGGGTCGAGCGAAAGGTAAACGTTGCGCACCAGCATCTCGCCCGCGCCCGGCACGGGTTTGGGTGCGTCGCTGAGCTCCAAATCGCCGGGCTTTATGTCGCCCACGGGCCGATGCTTAAGGCGCCATTGCCGGTTCGAATTGCGCATGGTTTCTAAGGTCCTCGTCGCCGATAGTGTTCACACTCGCGCGAGAGCGGGCAATAAGGCGCACCGGGCCCTCGCGCGCGAGCATGGCGGTCCGCTATATACCCCGAAACCCGGCGAAGGCGAGGAGCCGCTTTGACATCACGTCTCACGAGTCTTGTGACGGCGCTTCTACTGCTGCTCGCCGTCGCCACGGCCGCGCGCGCCGCCGACGTCGCCACAACCCCGCGCGTCGAAGCACGTTTAATCTCGGAAGTGACGGGCGTTCCCGCAAGCGGAGGCACGATCTCCATCGCGTTGGTCGAGCGTATGCAACCGGGGTGGCACACCTATTGGCGCAACCCCGGCGAATCGGGCGAGCCAACGACAATTGCTTGGTCGCTGCCCACAGGGTTTGCGGCAGGGCCGATCATCTGGCCGCACCCTGAACGCATTTCATTCGGCGAACTCGCGAACTACGGCTTTCCGGAACAAGTTCTTCTGCGTACCGAACTCACTGTTCCTGCGGGATTGCAGCTCGGTACCATCGTTACATTCACCGCGAATGCGTCTTGGCTTGTGTGCAAAGACATCTGCATCCCCGAGAAAGCGACGCTCGACATTTCACTGCCCGTCGTTGTCGGCGCGCCTGCGGCAAGCGATCAGTGGCAGCAGGCGTTCGCCACGTCACGCATGCGGGAGCCATTGAAGACCAGCGCATTCGATGCCCGCTTCGCCGCGAGCGAGACTGAGGTCACGCTCTTCTTCCAGCCGACGTTGAACCGTATGGAACGCGGCGTCGGCGCACTCTTTTTTCCCTACGACAGAGGCCTGATCAAAGCATCCGCACCGCAGGTCGCCGAGCAACGTGGCGACGGCTTCGCAATCGCCGTTCCCCCCGCCTACAAACTCCGCGATCCGGAGAAGCGCAAAGCTATCACCGAGATTCCGGGTGTTCTCGTCCTCGCGTCCTCGCAGTCCTACGAGGTGACGTTACGTGCCGGCGCCGTCCCGGCGGCCTCCATGCTCGTCGCTGCAGCAGACTTGGGGATTGGCCAAGCAATCCTCTTCGCCGTCCTCGGCGGTCTGATCTTGAATCTTATGCCGTGCGTTTTCCCGATCCTCTCCATGAAAGCGCTGGCACTCATCCAGGCGGGTCATACCGACCGCCCCTGGACCGACGGCATCGCCTACCTTCTCGGCGTGATGACGACGTTCGCAGGCTTGGGCGTGACGCTCCTCTGGCTGCGCGGCATGGGCGCGGATGTGGGTTGGGGCTTCCAACTGCAGTCGCCGCTGTCGGTCGCGATCCTCGCCTACATCTTGGCGCTCGTCGGCCTCAATCTCTCCGGCGTCTTCCAACTCGGCGGCAGCATTCAAGGAACGGGGCAGGGGCTAGCCTCCCGCGGCGGGGTCGTCGGTGCGTTCTTCACCGGCATCCTCGCCGTCATCGTCGCCGCACCGTGCACCGCACCGTTCATGGGTGCGGCGATGGGCTTCGCCTTCACGCAAGACCCGGCGGTCACGCTCGCGATTTTCCTCGCACTCGGTTTTGGCCTCGCGCTGCCCTGGGTGATCGTAACCTTCAGCCCCGCTCTCATTCGTCTTCTGCCGAAGCCCGGCGAATGGATGGAACGCTTCAAGCAGTTCCTGGCCTTTCCGATGTACGGAGCAGCCGCTTGGCTCGTATGGGTCTTGTCGCAGCAAGTGAACGCCGAGGGCCTCTTTCGCGTAATGATCGGCGTGGTGCTACTGGCGCTCGCAGCCTGGGCGTTCGGCGTCGTCCAAGCGCGGGCCGCATTGTCCCGCAGCGTCATACTATCGAGCGTTCTGTTTCTGCTTGCCCTTGGCGGCGCGGTGGCGCTGATCGCATTACCGTTCAAACCGCGCGCGGCCGAAACACAAACCGGCGAAACCGGCGCGCTTCTATCTGAGCCTTACTCGACCAGCCGCCTCGCCGCGCTGCGGGCTGAAGGAAAACCCATCTTCGTCAACATGACGGCAGCCTGGTGCGTGAGTTGCCTCTACAACGAACGGGTCGCGCTATCGAGCGCCGCCGTCGCGGAGGCGTTCAAAGCCACCGGCACCGCTTATCTCGTCGGTGACTGGACAAACCAAAACCCCGAAATCAGCGCTTTGCTGAGAACGCATGGACGCGAAGGCGTGCCGCTTTATCTCTATTATCCGGCCGGGGGTGGGCAGCCGAAGATCCTGCCGCAAATCCTGACGCAGTCTCTCATGATCGAAACCTTGGGAACCTCAAGATGAAACGCATCTTAGCCGCAGCCGCCGCAACACTCGCCGCGCTCTCTCTCGCGCTGGCATCCCCAATGGTTGGCAAGCCGGCACCGCAATTCACCGCCGTCGATTCGAACGGCAAATCGCATGCACTCGCCGACTTCAACGGCAAGACCGTCGTCCTTGAGTGGACGAACGACGGTTGTCCGTATGTGAGAAAACACTACGGTTCAGGCAACATGCAAAAGCTGCAGCAAGAGGTGACGGCTGCGGGCGGCGTGTGGCTCTCGATCATTTCCTCAGCACCCGGCAAGCAGGGTTACGTCCAAGGTTCTGGCGCTAACGAGCTAACGACCTCGCGCGGCGCGCATCCGACGGCGGTGCTGCTTGATCCGGCAGGCGCCATCGGCCGCGCTTACGAAGCGCAAACCACGCCGCATATGTTCGTGATCGATC
>JANLXP010000721.1:0-3000 GCA_031365165.1 Alphaproteobacteria bacterium | reverse complement strand
GTCTCCTTCTTCTACGGCGGGATGGACGGCGCACGCGGTGAAGGCGTCGACAATCCGATGGACGCAAAGGAAACGTTCGAACTCGTGCGCGCCTACTATGCGATCGCCAACGGACCGCGTCGCGAACTCTTAGGCCTCATTCAGGCTTTGCACGCTGCGAACGAACAAGGCGCAGCGCAAACCGAAAGCGTGGCGGTCGCACTCCAGGAATAGCTGAAATCATTTCAAGGCCGCGGCCAGGCGCTTTCGAAAGGTGCGATTGCGTTTCAAGTGCCACTCGCGGCTCATCGCCAAAGAACGGCTGCGGCAGGGCTCTGCGTAAAGCAGGGCCCAGCTGCGTCCGCGCGTCGACTTCGCGCCCTTGCCCGCATTGTGCTGCGCAAGCCGGCGGTCCACGTCCAGCGTCCAACCGACGTAAGTCTTGATCAGACCCTTGTCCGCCGACCCCAGCACATAGACGAAAAATTTCGGCCGCCTCGGCATCGATCCCCACGCACGAATGAATGCTCGCGACGGTTCTTAGCCGGTGCGACAGGTTGTGTGCGACAAAGATCTGAATTGTTTCGTTCGGCGTTTTCGGCGATATTCGGCACTGAGTTTCCCTATAGGGGGAAAAGGGTCAACCGGGCGCGAAGGCGGCCCGGTTTTTTGTTGCCCGCAAACGAAAACGGCCGCCCACACGCGAGTGCAGGCGGCCGTTGTGCAAGCAGGCGCTTTAGAGTTCGCCGTAGACGCGCACGACCGCGCGGGCGATGAACCAGCTCGTCTCTTCGTATTTGAACTGTATGCGGTTGATGTTACGCGCACCGCCCTTTAGGTCGATGACCCGCGTGCATTCGCCGGCATTCAACCGCGCACGCAGCGTGACGTCCTGATGGCCGCCGTTCGCGAAGAACACGTCCATGTCATAGAAATGCACCGGGTGGTCATACACGCAGACTTTCAGCTTGCGATAATGCACGGGCCCCGGCAGCACGATGTTGTCGACGTCGATCCGGTCGGTGACGACGCGCTCGGCGATCTGCACCCACGCGGCTTGCGCCGGTGCAACCATGGCCAGAGACGCGATCGCCGTCCCCGCAGCCATCAGAAGTGTCTTCATCATGACGTTTCTCTCCTCGAGTGTTTTTCTGTCCCCGTTTTCGGGTGCGCGGAAACTGATACCGCCCGCCTGAACGGTGGATGAAGCGCGGACGTTAGGGAAGAGCGCCGCGAAAGCCTGTGATCGCGGCCACACCTTCCACCGGCAAAAGCCTTGGATTTTCGGCCCTCAAGGGAAACACATGCTCGAAGCCGCCCAGTCGATCATGGCCCGCCTCCGCGCACGCGATGCGGCGGAGCTCGCCGAACTGGGCATCGACCCCGACGCGGCGGCCGCGGCCTTCGCGAGCCCGGCCGTCCTCGCACGTGTCTTCACTCACGAGCGCCAGCCCACCGCGATCGTGGCCTTCCACCGCCTGACGCCGAAGACGCTCGCCGCCTCGCTGATGGCGACAGATGACTGGCCGCAGGTTGCCTTTAGCGTCGTGCGCTGGGGCATGCGCGAAGCGCGGCCGGCGTTGTTGACCAAAGGGTTCGCCCGCGCCGAGTGCCGCACGATGGAAGGGCACGAGCCCGCGATCCGCTTGCTCGAACGTCTGGGATTTGTCTGCGAGTGCCGCGTGGCGAGCTTCGGCGCGTCCGGCGCCGCGTTTCTGCAATACGCATGGAGGTTAGAAGATCATGTGCCTGTTCAAAGCACCGAAAGCGCCGCCGCCACCACCGCCGCCGCCGACACCGGCCTCGAAACAAGAGGAGGAGCTGAACGAACGCAAACGCCTCGCCAAGCGCAAAGGCTTCAACACGCTGACGCCGTTCGCAGTGGGCGAGGGGATGCTGGCGAACCCAACACTGCAGAAAACGCTGCTCGGTGGGTAACGCTCAGTTCAGCTTAAACTGGATCTCGACCGGCGTGACGATGGTGCGGTCCGAAGGCTGATAGCGCCAGCGCTTCACCGCCTCGATCGCGGCGCTTTCAAAGTAGCCGGACGGCCGCGCCTCGGTCACGACGGCGTCGCTGACCGACCCGTCGGCTTCAATCGTGATACGCAGCCGAACGACGCCTTCGCGCTCCGCCTCGAGCGCGCGCCGCGGATAAATCGGCTGCGGCTGCGATAAAGGCCGCGCCACGATTTGCGAAGGTGTGGGCGCCGGCGGCGGCGCTTGAAACGTGATCGGCGGCAGCGGCGGCGGAAGTCGCGGCACCTCCGGCGGCGCCAATGTGGGCCCCGACGCGCCGTCCCCAAACGGATACACCGGGCGCACCTCTTGCCGCGTCACGGTGGACACGACGACCGGACGTTCGAACAAGAACTCGCTGTAGTAGATCGCGATGATGACGAGGAACGGGATGCCCATCCACTTGCCGAGCCACGTCAGCGCGTCGCTATCCTCGCGGCTTAGCTTCGGAACGCGTGGGCCGCTTGGCTGCGCAGGCGCGGGAGTCAATTCGTCGTCGGCCGACATTGGGCATCCCTAAGGACTGACCGATCCTACGACAGCGTGCGGTGCAGCAGCAACGCACCTCGCAGGTTCCCGAACTGCTACGCCGGTTGAGGGACAGGGTTAAACGTTCCCCTTTCGCGCGGTGACCTCGATCTCGATCTTCATCCGGGGATCGGCGAGCCCGGCGCTGAACATCGTCGCCGCCGGCTGCACGTCGCCGAGATAGGCGCGCATCGCGGGCCAACACGCCGGAAAGTCGGCCGCGTTCGGCAGAATGTAGTGCACCCGCACGACGTTCGCGAGCGAGGCCCCCGCCTCCGCCAGCGCCATGGCGATGTTTTTGAAGCACTGCTCAGCTTGCCGGGCGACGTCGTCTGAGATCTTCATCGTGCTATAGTCGAATCCGGTCGTGCCGGAGACGAAGACCCAATCGCCGTCGACCACGGCCCGCGAATAGGCCATATCTTTCTCGAACGTCGAGCCTGACGAAATGCGCCGAACCATCGTTGCCTCGCT
>JANLXP010000716.1:0-6247 GCA_031365165.1 Alphaproteobacteria bacterium | reverse complement strand
GCGCAAGCCGGCGCGCGCCATCTTGATCGCAGCCGAAAGCTGCTGGATCGCATTGTCCTGCCCGAACACGACGTGCTTCATGTTCATCTCGAGATCGCGCAGTGCCTCCGCGTCGTTCTTCGACACGGACTTCGGTGGAATGCGCGCCATCTTGGCGATGACGGCCTCGATCTCCTCGATCCCGATGATCTTCTTGCGCTTGCCCTCCGGCAGCAGCATCTGCGAGGCGCCCGTCTCGTCGATTACGTCGATCGCTTTATCGGGAAGCTTGCGGTCGTTGATGTACTTCGCCGACAGCTCCACCGCGGCTTTGATCGCATCGCCCGTGTAGCGGACCTTGTGATAGGTCTCGAAATAGGGCTTCAGCCCCTTCAAGATCTTGATCGCATCGGGCACCGAAGGCTCGCCCACGTCGATCTTCTGGAACCGGCGCGCCAACGCCCGATCCTTCTCGAAGTGCTGGCGGAATTCCTTGTACGTCGTGGATCCCATGCAACGCAGCGTGCCCGACTGCAGCGCAGGCTTAAGCAAGTTCGAAGCATCCATCGCCCCGCCGCTCGTCGCGCCCGCACCGATCACCGTGTGAATCTCGTCGATGAACAGAATGGCGCCCTTAAAGTGCTCCAACTCTTTCACGACGTTCTTCAAACGCTCTTCGAAGTCGCCGCGATAGCGCGTGCCCGCAATCAACGCACCCATATCGAGCGCGAAGATCGTCGAATCCTTCAGAACCTCTGGCACTTCACCTTGCACGATCTTGCGCGCGAGACCTTCTGCAATAGCGGTCTTGCCGACGCCCGGATCACCGACCAGCAAAGGATTGTTCTTCTGCCGGCGGCAAAGAATCTGGATCGTGCGCTCGACCTCCGGTTCGCGGCCGATTAGCGGATCGATCTTACCCGCGCGCGATTTGTTGTTGAGGTTGACGCAATAAGCCTCAAGCGCCTCGGTCCCTTGCTTCACCGTCTTGTCGCCGCCTTCATCGCCCTCCTCATCCGCACCGCGCACCGGCCGCGATTCCGTGGCCCCTGCCCGCTTCGCAATGCCGTGGCTGATGTAGCTGACCGCGTCGTAACGCGACATGTTCTGTTCTTGCAGGAAGTACGCGGCGTGGCTCTCGCGCTCGGCAAAGATCGCGACCAGAATATTGGCACCCGTGACTTCTTCGCGGCCCGACGACTGCACGTGGATGACCGCGCGCTGCACGACGCGCTGAAACCCGGCGGTCGGCTTCGCATCTTCGCCGTCGTCCACGACCAGCGTCGCAAGGTCGGTGTCGACATATGTGGAAAGGGTCCGGCGCAGCGCATCGACGTCGACGTTGCATGCACGCATGACAGCAGCGGCATCCTGATCGTCGATCAGCGCCAGCAGCAGGTGCTCCAACGTCGCGTATTCGTGGTTTCGCTCGTTCGCGAGCGCCATCGCGCGGTGAAGGGTATTCTGCAGAGACTTCGAAAAACTCGCCACTAATGTTCGCCTTTCTTCAAACCCCTCGACCCGCCCCTAACTGACCTTAGTCTATCACTCTTTCTCCAGTGTGCACTGCAACGGGTGCTGGTGCCGCCTGGCGAAATCGATCACTTGTGCAACTTTGGTTTCTGCGACTTCGTACGTAAAGACGCCGCAGATCCCAACCCCCTGTTGGTGAACCTGCAGCATGATGCGCTCGGCATCAGAGCGCCCCTTGTTGAAGAAGCGCTCAAGCACGTGCACGACGAATTCCATCGGCGTGTAGTCGTCGTTCAGCATCAAAACCTTGTAAAGGCTCGGACGCTTCGTCTTTGGCCGCACTTTCGTGACCAAGCCGGTGTTTGGTCCTTGCCCGTCGCGGTCACCGTTCTGTTTCGTCATACCTGTCGTGCGCAGCTGCCAATATCGATACCGCCATTAGATATGATCCTTGGCGCGAATGGAAAGCACCCTAAAGGCGCATATCCCTGCGTTTTTCAGCGGGAGGAGGGCTTGACGGCACCGTCAAGCAGCTTCAACCAGCGCAGACTGCGTGCCCGATTGACGCCAAAGTCCGAACGGCCATAGACCGAGCGCGAATAGAGCGCGAGCGTGGCGCCCGCCTTGCCGTGTGCCAGAAACTGCACCGACACCAGGTCGGGGAAGTGAAAAACGGCCGATCGCTGCACGAAATCGTCGTAGAGCTCGGGTTCATCAGCCAGCGTATGCGAAACCCGCGGCTGCGCGATGACGACGCTCAAGAAGGCCTGTCGTAGTTTCGCCGGCGCCACCGAAAACACCGGCGGCGCCTTGTCGACCTCGGCCGCCTGGCACAGGTCGTCCGGCGCCATCAGGAATGTGTTTGGCGTGGACGGGCGGATCAGGGTCTCAAAATCGACGCGGTGCAAGGACATGCTACCCAAGCGCAGCATGCCTGGCCGCCGCACGCAAGCGCGCACCGCAATAAGCCTTTACGCAACGAAAAACGGGGCCGAAGGCAGCAAGCCTTCAGCCCCGTTATGTCGGTTTACTTAGTGCCTTATTCGGCTGCGCGGCCGAAGGGGCTCGCCTGACGCACGTCGCGAGCAACTTCCGTCAAACGCGCGTTGAACGGCTCTGCAGCCTTCTTCGCGGCGTCCATGAACGTATCGTTGGCCTTCGTCGCTTGAGCAACGAACGCGTCCAGTGAAGACTTCGCGAAGTCCGTCTGGACTTCCCAAGCCTCGTGCACGCTCTTGGCGCTGGCGACCGCTTTGAACGCGGCAACGCCGTCTTCCATTTGCTGCTTCGAGAACGCAAACCATTCGCCGTTGATGCGCTCGAAAGCCTTCGTCATCGCGGTCGCGGACTGCATCCACGCCTCGACGCCGCCTTTGCCGAAGCCTGCGAAGTTCTCATAGGCCTTCGTCACTTGCTCCATACCGTGCTTCATCGCTTCGTTTCCGTTCTTCATGACCTGCTCCACCGTTTCGGTGTCGAATTTCGTTTTCGCCATCGTCTTGATCCTTTCCTACCCGCAGAGGATGGTTAATCCCCTTACGGATTGTGCGCAGCTGTGTCCGTTTTGTCGCGTCATGCTGCACTGCAACATTGCGCTATATGAGGCGTCATCGCTCAATTGTCAAGGCAAATTTGCTGCAGCGCACAATAAGCGGAGTCGCTTGCTCTAGATAGCGTTAACCAAAAGTAAATCCGACCACTGCGAAGCTTGATGTCGCCGAATCGTGCTCAAAGTCGGCCGCCGAATGATCGACGGCCACTGGCTGATTTCGGGGGGCGGTAACCGATGTTAGGACTTTTCAAGCGCGAAATTTCTGACAGACTCGCCAAGATGGTGTCGTGTCGGGGGAGAGGCGGTCCGATGGATGGTCTGCTTCTTGCTGACGCGTCCTCCGTGGCGTTTGACCTCAAGTAATGGGCTCGATCATGGTTTGGCGCGGTCAGTTGTGGAGATATTTCTTAACGGTGCTCGTTTTGGCAGCGGTCACGATGATCGCCGCCGATACTGCCGACGCGCGCAAACGCAAGTCCAAGCCTCACCGGCGCCATGTCATCACCGCGCCTGAGCCTTACGTCGAAAAATTCGCGGCCATCGTCATCGAAGCCAACAGCGGTAAGATCCTCTACGAGCGCATGTCGAACGACATCCGCTATCCAGCCTCGCTGACAAAGATGATGACCCTCTATCTGCTGTTCGAGCAGGTTCAGAAGGGCAACCTGACCCTCTCGACTCGGATGACGGCATCGTCCTACGCGGCCTCGCAAGACCCGACGAAGCTGGGACTTGATGCTGGCGAACAAATCACCGTCGAAGACGCGATCAAGGCGATCGTCGTTCGTTCCGCAAACGACGTCGCCGTCGTGACCGCTGAACACCTCGGCGGCACCGAATGGGCCTTCGCCACGCGCATGACGCAAAAGGCGCGCGAGATGGGTATGGCGCACACGTCGTTCGTCAACGCCTCAGGCTTGCCGGATGAGAGCCAGCAATCGACAGCGTTCGATCTCGCGATCTTAAGCCGCCGCCTGATCACGGACTTCCCGCAATTCTATCCGTATTTCCGCCTGCAAAGTTTCTATTGGGGCGGCCGCAGCTTTGAGGGCCACAACAACCTGATGAAGTTCTTCGACGGCGCCGACGGCCTCAAGACCGGCTACACGCGCATGTCGGGCTTCAACCTCGCAAGCTCCGCAACGCGCCAAGGCGCGCGTCTCATCGCTGTCGTGATGGGCGGACGTTCGGCGCGGGACCGCGACATTCAAACCGCCGAACTGCTTGAGAGCGAATTCACGCGAATGGGCCTCGGCCGTCCGGCGCCTGTGATCATGGCGATGTCGCCACTCGTCCTCGACGACGAGGAAGCGGCCGCCGAAGCAGCGCAGAACAGCGCCACTGCCTCCCGCCCGGATGCCGAATCGAAAGTCGTGATGGCAGCACCCGCGCCGCAAGCGGCAGCACCTGCTGCTCCGGGCAGCGCGCCGGTCTACGCCACGATCCCGTCGAGCCCGCGCGAGATTGGTCAAGGCGACGTAGCCGACCAAGTGCGCTCGAATCCCGTTGTGCACTCCGGCCAATGGGGCATCCAAGTCGGCGCGCATTCGACACGTGAAAAAGCGGAAGCTCAGTTGCAAGAAGTCACAACCCAACAGCGTGCGATAATTGGCGGCGCTCGTAGCGCGATCGTCCAACTCGACGTACGTGGCGAGACATTCTACCGCGTCCGCTTCGGCGCCTTTACGCCTGCGAAAGCGGAATCGCTCTGCAAACAATTGCAGAAGAAAGGCACCTCCTGCCTTGTCGTCACGGATGGGGCTTGGGACCAAGCGAATGCGCGGGCGAGCCTGCCGATCGCGGTGCGATAGGACGCTTAGCCGGCCGCTGCAATCTTCGAAAGCTGCGGCAACCTGAGCGCCGCAACCAGTGCCCGCACTTCAGCGCGCGCCGCGATCTGACCCATCGTGATGCCCTTCGTCTTGCCTTCGATGAGATCGAGCATGTCAGGCCTTTCGGGAACAGCTCGCGATAGACCACGCGCTCCGTCAAACCCGGCGCCAAGCGAAACCCGATCCGCTGAGACAACTTCGTCAGCGCTTCGCTCACCCGGCGCTGGTTGCGCGTTTCGATACTCGACATCCGGTTGCGCACGACCAACCAATCGATCGTCTTACGCTTCTCGATCATGTGCCGCTTGCGGCTCTCCCACACGAACTCGGCGTAGATCGAAGGCGCTTTCGCTTCGTAGGTCTCCGGATCGACGCCGGCCAGCAAATCGAAATCCACGAAACTGTCGTTCAAGGGCGTCACGATGACGGATGCGTTCGCGTGCGCGGCGCGCCCCAATGCGGTATCCGCGCCCGGACAGTCGACAACGATGACATCGCATTCGGCCGAAAGCTCGGCGACCGCCAGGGCCAACCGCCGTGCCTCCTCGCCCTCCGCCAGCGCCTTCGTCTCCCGCGCCGACGCATGCACCGGTGCAAGTTTCGGCAGCGGATAGTTGCGACCTGCCCGCTGCGACCAGCGGGCGCGGTTCTCGAAGAAATGCGAAAAGCTCTTCTGGCGATGATCGAGATCTATTCCGCCCACGCGAAGCCCGGCGCTCATGGCGCCCGCAACGAGATGAATGGCGACGGTCGTTTTGCCCGACCCGCCCTTCTCGTTACCGACGACGATCAACGGTGCCGGAAGTCCGGCCATGCGCACCCTCGCTCACGGCGCTGATTCGCCGAGCGAGAGCAGGCTAGCATTGCCGCCGGCGGCGGTCGTGTTCGTGCAGGCCGTGCGCTCGAGCGCAAAGCGGTGCAAATAATACGGTCCGCCCGCTTTCGGTCCCGTCCCCGAAAGTCCCTCGCCGCCAAACGGCTGAACGCCGACGACAGCGCCGATCTGGTTACGATTGACGTATAGATTACCGACCCGCGCCCGCGCACGAATGCGCTCAGCAGTATCTTCAATGCGTGTGTGCACACCGAGCGTCAGCCCATAGCCGGTCGCATTGATCGCATCGATCACGTTGTCCAGCGCATTTGCCTCGAACCGCACGACGTGCAGGATCGGCCCGAACACCTCGCGTTGCAGCTGAGAGATCGCGTCGATCTCGAATGCGCGCGGCGCAAAGAAGAACCCGTCGCGCGTCTCGGCCGAGAGCGACGCCTCCGCGATCAACCGTCCATCGCGGCTCATATGCTTTGCATGCGCTTCAAACACGGCAAGCGCGTCCGCATCGATCACCGGCCCGATATCGGTCTCAAGCTTCATCGGATCGCCGACCTTGAGCTCCGCCATCGCGCCGGC